>JALGWA010000031.1 GCA_025774425.1 bacterium | reverse complement strand
CCGTCCAGCACGAGGTTGATACCCAGCGGTATCCCCAGTCTCGGCACCCAGCCGCCCATCCAGTAAACGCCGTTCTTGCCGATAACCGAAACCGCCATGACGAGCAACGCCAGCGTCACCAAGTTCGCCAGGGTGTCGGAAAGCCGCGCGTTCTTCCTCCCCACCATCGGGATGAAGAACGCTGCACCCAGGGGAATCGCCACAAATAGAGGAATAATCTGCATAGCTCTTTTCCCTAACCTCTCAGCCTTCTAATCTCCCTAACGTCGTAAGTGCCGTATCTCTCATACAGCCTCATTGCTATGGAAATCGTCAGTGCGGTGACACCGAGGCCGATCACGATTGCAGTGAGTACAAGCGCCTGCGGCAGCGGGTCGACGGAGTTCCGGATGAATGTCTCCGTCGCCATCGTCTGCTGCATGATGGGAGCCATGCCTCCGCTTCTGTACCCCACCATGACTATGAACACGTTGACCGCCGTCTCCATGATGATCAGGCTGATGATGATCTTAATGAGATTGCGTTTGACCACAACCCCGTACAGGCCGATCATGAAGAGCATGAGGACCAGCGCGTAGTGCATAACCCTCTCCTTCTCGAGTTTACTCGTTCGGCTTGTGAATGACCCTGGTCATCACAAGAAGCGTGAATACCAAGAACAGCGACACCGCCACCTTGACTGCGATCGCGATATTGCAGAGCGGTATCGTTCCGGAGCTCAGTATGTGGTACGGGAGTCCCCGATTCCACTTGGCTATGTAATTCGTGAAGAACGTGCCGCCCAGGATGCTCCACACTCCGAGCCACGCGATGACGAGGAACATAAGGGCGCCCACACTGTCCAGCTCCGCGGCGATGTGCATCGGCATCTTGCGGAGCGCACTTTCCTTGCCGCAGCAGAGCGTCATCAGCACGAAAGTCAGGGCCAGTATGACGCCTCCAGCGAATCCCCCGCCCGGCGTGATGTGGCCGAACAGCACGATGTAAATCCCGAAGAGGAAAACGAGTCCCTTGGTCCACCCGGCGATTGTCTGCACTATGGGGGTCATGCCCCGGTTGGGTGTGAGATCTACCATTCGTCAGCCTCCGGATCAGACGGTTTCTTGCGGGCCTTCCTCCTCAGGATCGCCACGGCGCCGACTATCGACGTGAACAGAACCGTCGCCTCACCGAGCGTGTCATAGGCCCTGTAGTCCAGGAGCACCGCCGTTACGACGTTGGTGGCGCCCGTGTCCTCGAGACCGCTCTCGATATAGGCTCTCGCCGGCGCATCAGGGATTCTGGCCACTACGGGGTCGCCGAAAGCCGGCAATCCGCCGAACACCCTGATTCCCGCCAGGAAAATGACCACGAGCAGCGCCACGGTGACCAGGTAGCCGAAGAACGGCCTGTTCCCGATGAACGTCTTGAGGCCGGCGCGAAGCGTGGCCCTGATCAGGATCACGAGCACGACGACTTCGACGACGATGGGCACGATCGCCACATCGGGCGCACGGAGATAGAAGAACGCGATGATGCTGCCGAACCCGACCGCCGTCACCGATATCACCGCTCCGAGCAGGTCCTTGGTCTCGATGGCGATGATCGCCGCCATCACCATGAACAGCAGTAATACGCCAGTCAACTCAAGCATACGTTCACCTCAGCAAAATGACTATGAGCACGAGCAATCCGGCGAGCATCCACGTCAGGTACTCCGGAAGAATACCGGTGTGCATCGCCCGCAGGCCCCTTATGAAGTAGAACGAGAACATGCGACCGAGGTCGTAAACGTCGAAGGCACGCTTCTTCGCCCACCCGTACACGGTGCTGAAGAAGCCCATGCTTTCCACGGTCTCGTAGAAGTCCACACCCGTCACGCGCACTTCCTCCCCGATGACCTCGCCCCCTATGTACGCGGCGCTCCTCCTAGGCGTCCTCAAGGTGCCCGCCAGATAGATGACTAGGCCGATGACGACGCCCAGCAGTATGAGCAGCGTGGCCGTGACCGGGCTCCACCAGCCGAGCCAGGCCGATGCGGCCGGAACGGTGAGCACCTTGCCGACGGCCGGGAGCACCCATATCCTCAAGGGGATGGCATAGGCGAATACGCCGAATATGACGCAGAGCAGGGAGAGCACGATCATCGGTATGAGCATCGCTGCGCCCGCCTCGGCCGGCTTGTCCTTACGGGACCTCGCCCCGAGAAAGACGGCATGCAGCGCCTTCATGAAGCTCGCCAGCGTAAGAGCGGAACCGAACATCGCCGCCGCGAGCCACACGACCCACAGCCAGCCGCCGGCCCTGCCCATCTCGATCACGCCCTGGTAGACCATCCACTTCGAAACGAAACCGTTGAAGGGCGGGATACCCGAGATCGCGAGCGCGGCGACGAGGAAGGCGAGGAAGGTGACCGGCATGTACTTGGCCAGGCCGCCGAGGTCGTCGAGCTCCATGGTGTTCTCACGCTTCTCCACCGAACCCGAGCAGAGAAAGAGGCATCCCTTGTAGATCGCGTGGTTCAGCATGTGGAAGAGGCCGCCGGCGACGCCGATGGGGTTCAACGTCCCGATGCCGAGGACCATGTACCCGACCTGGGAGACGGCGTGATACCCAAGGAGCCTCTTCAGGTTGTGCTGAATGAGCGCCATGAGAACCGCTGCGATTATGGTGAACGCCCCGACGATGAGCAACAGCAGCTGCATGCCGGGGGTCAGATTGAAAAGCGTAAGCGAAACGCGGGCGAGCAGGTATATGCCGAGGAGTTTGTCCACGGACGCCGGAAGATAGGCAACGACCGGCACGTGCGCGTGCTCGGCGGCGTCCGGGATCCACGAGTGGAACGGCATTGCGCCGGCCTTCGCGAAGGCGGCGCAGGCGAACAGAATGAAGGCGAAGACGCTGAGACCCGTGATCGTCGGAATCTGGGGTTGGGTAAGGCTCATCGAACCCGTCATCATCCACACGATGGCCACGCCGAGCACGAGCATGGCATCTGTGCCGCCGACGACTATCATCGTCTTCTTCGCCGCTCCGGACGCCTCAGGACCGGAGACCTGAATCAGCAGGTAAAGCGTCAGTGCAAGGAAGCCCCAGAACACCAACAGCAGCACGAGGTTGTTCGCGAGCACTGCGCCGCACGCGGCGCCCAGCGTCATCAGCATGTACCCGTAGTAGGCCTTGAGATTCGCCTTGCCCCTCATGAAACCGATCGAGTAGAGAATCATGGCGATCCCGAAAAAGCCCACCCAGAGCAGAATGAAGGATGAAAGGGTGTCGAGCCTGAACACGGTGTGCCCGTACCACCGCGTTTCCATGAACCCCCCGCGGAACAGGTCAATCGTAAACCAGAGGGTCACGGCGGCCGCGATCAGCGACAACCCCTCCTTCACGCCCTTCATCATGTCGGGTATGATCCTTACGATCGCGCCAATGACAAGGGGGGTCAGAACGGTGTAGACCATTAAGTCCATATTCTGTCCATCCTCGAGTTATATTTCTCCAACAGCCTCTCCGTCTTCTGTCTTGACAGCCTCAGAAGCTCCTTCCATGTCATTATCTGCTTTCCGCTGTCCGCGTCGACGACGGCGGTCCTCTCCGTACAGCAGTAGCACGGATCGATCGCGGCCAGGGTTATCGTGGCGTCCGAAACCGTGTAGCCGACGCAGGCACGGTTGTTCGTGGGAACGTTCATGAAGCTGGGCGCCCTCACCTTGTACCGCACCGGGCGGTTGGTCCCGTCGGACCTCACGTAGTGGAAAACCTCCCCCCTGGGGGCCTCGTGATGCCCCATGCCCTCTCCCGGGGGTATCTCCTTGAGGTTGCAGTCGATGCCGTCGTCGACCTCTCTCAGCTTCTCGAGACACTGCTTGCAGATCTTCGCCGACTCGACCATCTCGAGCACGCGCACGACGACCTTGTCGAAGACGTCCCCGTTGCTCGTGCAGACGACATCCCAGTCGACTTTGTCATAGGCGGCGTAAGGATGGTCCTTTCTCACGTCGATGCAGTAGTTCGAAGCCCTGGCCGTGGGCCCGAGCGCACCGAGCTCGACGCAGTCCTCCCGCGTCAGCACGCCGACCCCTTTGGTCCTCGCCTGGAGAACCGGGTCCTGGAGCGCGACGTCGCGGAACATGATGAGCGGCCTCAGGAGGTCGTCGAGAAGCCGCGCGGCCCGAGGGAAGTCCTCCTCGTAGAAATCCCTTCTCACGCCACCCGGCTTGAACATCGCGTAGTGATTCCTGTTGCCCGTCATCAACTCGAAGAGGTCGAGCACGGGTTCGCGGTACTTCCAGGCCCACATCCAGACCGTATTGTAGCCGAGGAAATGGCCGGCCAGGCCCAGCCAGAGAAGGTGCGAGTGAATCCGCTCCAGCTCGCCCGTGAACATCCTGATGTACTTGGCCCTCTCCGGGACCTCCACCCCGCCGACGTCCTCGATGGCGTTGACGCAGGCGAAAGGATGAGAACAAGAGCAGATGCCGCATATCCTCTCTACGAGGAAGGGGACCTGGTCATAAGTCAGGTCCTCGGCCAACCTCTCGATGCCCCTGTGGTTGTACCCGATCTCGATTTCGAGCTTCACGACCCTCTCGCCCTGGACGTGGAGTTTGAAGAACTCGGGCTCCTCCTGGAGCGGGTGGTACGGCCCGATCGGGATTATGGTCGTCTTTGCGGTCGCTTTGTCACTCATTTTCCCCCAACCCTTCATAGTCCCGCCTGAGAGGATACTTGCCCTCAGGCCAGTCGTCCGTAAGCAACAGATGTCTCATGTCGGGATGGTTCCTGAACTCGATCCCCAACAGCTCCCACATCTCGCGTTCGATCCACTCGGCCGCCGGAACCCTCACGGCGATGGACTCGATCGAGGGCTTGTCGTGGTCCAGGATCACCCGGAGGTTGACGATGTGGTTGGCGTCGTCGAAACAGAAGTGCCACAGGATCTCGAAGTTCCTCTCCATGTCCATCCCGCTGGCGATCGCCAGTCTGGCGCCGAGGTCCTTGTACATGTGCTCCGCGATGTCCGGAAACCTGGCGGGATCGACGGTTACATATGTGCGCCTCGGACTTTTCTCGAAGACCTCGACGATGGCATCACCGAACTTGGACTTTAACCCTTCGACTACCTCACCCATGTCCGTTCTCCTATTTCTTGGCCGCAGCCAAGGTCGCCTCGATGAGTGCGACCACTCCCATGATCATGGCCTCCGGCTTCGGCGGACAGCCGGCGATATAGGCATCGACCGGGACGACCTCATCGAGCGGCTTCATCTGGTTGTACGAAGGCGCGAACATCTCGCCGGTGCAGGCGCAATTGCCCAGCGCTATCACGAAGCAGGGCTTGGGAGCCTGCTCGATCACTCTCTTGAGCCTGATTCTCGCCTTCCTGTTCATCGATCCCGTCACGAGTATGGCGTCGGCGTGCCGCACGCTGCCGACCAGCTGCATGCCGAAGCGCTCGATGTCGAAACGCGGCGTGAGGAGATCGAGTATCTCGATGTCACAGTTGTTGCACGGGCTAGCGGCGAGATGAAAGACCCAAATCGATTTGGTAAGCGCCTTCAGCTTTACACTCATACCTCACCCCTCATAATCCTAGAAACGCCAGTATCAAGGCGATCACAGCAACCGGAGTAACCCTCGCCCAGAAGAACTTCATGATCTGGTCGATCCTGAGCCTCACGTTGGTGTTCCGAACGAGCGTCATGAACAGGATAATGCCGATATAGATGAGCGCCGCGAAGAATATGTTGAGCGGCGTCTGCCGCCAGTTGACGGCACCGATCCAGAGCATCATGATGAACAGCGGCACGACGAACATCATCATCCACTGGCTGAGTTTGAAGAGCCCCAGGGCCGCCCCGGAGTACTCGATATAGGCCCCGGCCATGATCTCGGTCTCGGCTTCGGGTGCGTCGAAGGGCACCTTGGCGAGCTTGGCCTGCATGCACAAGAGCACCACGACGAAAGAGATGACGCCGGAGACGGAAGCGATCACCGCTCCCTCGGTCCCCTGGTACTGCAGTATCGCGCCCAGCCTGATCGTCTCCCCGGCCTTGACCACGGGAACGAGGATAGCAAGCAGGAATGGAAGCTCATACGAGAGGATCAGCTTCATCTCCCGCGAGCCGCCGAGCGAGGCCAAAGGGTTCCCGGAGGCGAAAGCGCCGAGGATCAAGGCCTGCGAGGGGATGGTCAGCAGGTAGATGACCACGATGAGGTCCCCGATGAACGTCTCGGCGGGAAACACTATCGTCCTTATAAGCAGGGCGGCGACCACGGAAACCGACGCCACCGATACGAGGGGGGCGGCCAGGAACGTGAACTTCTGGGCCCCCTCGGGAACAATGACTTCCTTGATGAGCAGCTTCAGGAAGTCGTACCACGGCTGGAAGAACGGCGGCCCCACCCGCCATTGCACCCGCGCGGTAATCTTCCTGTCGAACCAGTGGGCGAACATGCCCACGACAGCGGCAATCAAGAAACCTGCGCCTAGGAAAACCACACCTTGGAGTACAGTAGTCATATCTTTCTGTTACCTCTTCCAGACCTCGGCCTTCACGACGAGATTGTCTCCCACTGCATGCAAGTTCTTCGACTCATCCGGTTCAATGTCGACATACTTGATCGCGCCTTCCGGCTTGCAGGTCCTGACGCAGAGCGGATCCTCGCCCGGACCAAGCCTGTGGACACAGTAGTCGCACGTCGAGACCCCGAAGGGAATGGCCTCGGGGTAGATCGTGCCGAAAGGACAAGCGAGGGCGCACGACTTGCAGCTCACGCAGCGCATGGTATGCCTGAGGAGAATGCCGTTCGAGTCCTTCTCGAGCGCCTCGACCGGGCACGCATTGATGCAGTTGCCCGATTCGCACTGGCGGCAGATGACCGCATAGGCGGCCAGCTCCAGCAAAGAAATCACCCCGTCGTTGTCGGGGTGGAAGGGGTATGCACACTCGGCGATGCATCTGCCCTCGTTCTCACTACTTCCACACACGTCAAGGTCAATGAATAGCTTCTTCAACTCACCGCCTCACGGTTCAGTCCCAAAGTGCGGGTTTGTCCTTGATAAGATCATAGGTAAGCACCGGGCCGTCCTTGCAGACCATGTACTGGCCGAGCATGCAGTGGCCGCACTTGCCTATGCCGCAACTCATGTTCTTCTCCATCGACAAGTAGATAGCCTCGTCCGGGAATCCCAAGTCAACGAGCTTGAATGTCGCGAACTTCATCATGATGGGTGGACCGCAGACCACGCCGATGCTGGTCTTGACGTCCAGTCCGATGTTCTCGACGACGGTCGTCACGACGCCGACATTGCCTTTCCAGCGGGCATCGCCCTCATCCACGGTGAGCCGGGTCTCGATCTGCCGGGGGTCGATCGCCGGCCACTCCTTCTGTATCTGGTCCTTGTAGACTATGTCGGCCGGAGTCCTGGCTCCGTAGCAATAGAGGATCTTCTTGAAATCGTTGATCCTCTCGGTGAGCGCGAGAAAGAGGGCCCTGAGGGGCGCGCCCCCCACACCGCCGCCGACTATGAGTATCTCCTTGCCCTTCCACTTGTCGAGCGGGTACTCGGTCCCGAAAGGCCCCCTCAGCCCGACCGTCTGCCCCTCGGTCATCTCGTGAAGCGCTTCCGTGACCCTGCCGACTTTCATGACGGTGAAGTCGATCTTACCCTTCTGGCTCGGTGAGGACGAAGGGGTGAAAGGCGCCTCGCCGAGCCCGGGGACGGTCATCTCCATGAACTGGCCGGCCTTGAACTTGATTTCTTCCCTGGGCTCCACTACGAACGTCTTGATCGTAGGGGTCTCATCGATGACTTCGAGGATCTTGGCTTCAATGGGCGTGTAAACGTTTTTCATACTTTGCATATTTCCTTCAGAACCTCTCTCATGTCGATCTTGCCCGGACAGGCCACAATACACCTTCCGCATCCCACACAGCCTTCGAAACCATAGGTCTTGGGGAAATAGTCGAGCTTGTGATAGTAACGGTGCTTGAACCTCTCCACAAGCCTGGGCCGCGGGTTCGCCCCACCGCCCACCCTGGCGAAGTTCCTGTAGACGCATGCATCCCACATTCTCAGTCTCTCGTATCTGTCCTTGAGCTTCTCGTCATAGAGCAGGAAGCACTGGCACGTCGGACATATGAAAAGGCATGCGCCGCACTCGACGCATGTCTCCACGTTGCGCTCCCACCCGGGGTCCTCGAACGCCTCGGCTATGGCGTCCTGCCATGAACCGGAAGGCTTGTACTGCTTCGACTGCCCCTCGACCTTCGCTTCCACTTCCTTCCGCAAGGACTGTCGCTGCGAGAGATGATTGTCCGTCGCCGGTTTGAACAGACTCTTGTTGCCGTCGATTACCTGCTTGCCCTTGTCCGAGCCCACCTCGACCACATAGCCGCCCTCGAGCATGGACAAGTTGATATCGAAGGTCTTCTCCGGGTAGGGCCTAATGCCCATGAGCGTGCAGAAACACGTCTCATAAGGCTCGGTGCAGTCGCAACTTATGAGAAGGCTCTTGGCCCTCTTCTCCTCGTAAAACGGGTCCTTGAAATCGCCCTCGAGGAACACCTTGTCGAGTGCCTCAATCCCCCTCAGGTCGCAGGCGGCCGCCCCCAGAATGGTGAACGGCTTGGCCTCGTAAGTCTTCTCCTCCGCCGAAGGGTATTGCGCCACTTCTTCAAGCATGGTGAAGAAGAAGGGCTTGAGCGGCTGGACGGCCCGCACGCCGGGATACTGGAACTCGCCGGCTTCCGCATAGGGTTTGATCTTGACGCAGTCTTCTTCATCCCTGGTCGTAACGAAGAGGTCGCCGCGCTTCTCCAGCCAGGAAAGAAAGGACACGAAATCGGAGTCCGTGATAAAGAAGGCTTCCATATTCAGCTATCCCCTCTGGACATGCGCGCAGTCATCGCGCACCAATCCACACGTGATTGAAAGGATTTTAG
>JALGWA010000030.1 GCA_025774425.1 bacterium | reverse complement strand
TTGATGCCCAAGAGGGTCAAGTGGCGCAAGCACCACAGGGGGCGATTGAAGGGCAGGGCGTTCAGAGGCTCTCGGGTGTTCTACGGCGAGTACGGGCTCCAGGCGCTCGACCCGGCGTGGATCACGGACAGGCAGATAGAGGCGGCTCGAGTCGCGCTCACGCGCCACATGAAGCGCGGCGGGAAGGTCTGGGTGAAGGTGTTCCCTCAAAAACCGGTGACAGCGAAGCCCGCCGAGACGCGCATGGGCGGCGGCAAGGGAGCGCCCGAGTACTGGGTCGCGGTCGTGAAGCCCGGCAGGGTCCTGTTCGAGGTCGCCGGCGTCTCCGAGGACGTCGCTCGTGAGGCCATGAGGCGGGCCTCTCACAAGCTTCCCGTAAAGACGCGTTTCGTGCGGCGGGAGGATCTCGTGGGTGATGCAGGTGAAGGCTAGAGAGCTGCGGGAGATGAGCGACCGCGATCTCGACAGGAAGCTTCGCGATCTCAAGGAGGAGCTCTTCAACCTGAGGTTTCAGGCTTCCACGGGCCAGCTCGACAACCCCATGAGGATCCGCTTGGTGCGCCGGGACATAGCACGCGTCCTGACGGTAGTACGCGAGCGGCAGATCGAGGCTGAGCACGAGGAAGCCGGCGAACGTTGAAAGGGGGGTCTTCAGTCTTGGTCACGGCTGAGGGCCGGGGCACGCGTAAGCTCAGGATGGGCAGGGTGGTGAGCAGCTCCGGCGACAAGACTATCGTGGTCGCCGTAGAGCGGCTGATGGCCCATCCGAGGTACCACCGCAGGATAAAGCGGACGAAGAAGATAATGGCTCACGACGAGGATAACACGTGCCGTGTGGGCGACCTCGTGCGCGTGATGGAGACCCGTCCGCTCAGCAGGAGGAAGCGCTGGCGCGTGGTCGAGGTTGTCGAAAGGGCGAAGTAGTCGAGCGGGTGACGCGGGGGAGGATCGGGCGATGATTCAGGCCCAGACCAGGCTGAAGGTCGCCGACAACACCGGCGCCAAAAAGGTGATGGTCATAAAGGTGCTCGGCGGCTCGGGTCGCCGGTACGCGCGGGTGGGGGACGTAGTGGTGACCACCGTGAAGGAGGCGGCGCCGGGCGGCGTCGTGAAGAAGGGCGACGTGGTGAAGGCCGTCGTCGTGCGGTGCAAGAAGGGGTTGCGCCGGCCCGACGGATCGAGCATAAGGTTCGACGACAACGCCGCCGTGCTCCTCAAGGACGAGCGCGAGCCTCTGGGAACGAGGATATTCGGCCCCGTCGCCCGCGAGCTCAGGGAGAAGGAGTTTATGAAGATCGTCTCCCTTGCTCCCGAGGTTCTCTAGAGTCTCAGGCGGGAGGTTTCATCGATGGCCTCCAATAAGGTTCACGTCAAGAAAGGCGATTCCGTCCTGGTCCTGTCCGGTAAGGACAGGGGCAAGCGGGGCAAGGTCCTGGAGGTCAGGCCCCGCGAGGGCAAGGTGCTCGTCGAGGGCATCAACGTGGTGAAGAAACACCAGAAGCCCACCCAGAAGGTGATGCAGGGCGGGATAATCGACAAGGAGATACCGCTGGACCGCTCGAACGTGATGCTCATCTGCAAGCGCTGCGGCAAGCCGACCCGCACCGGCAGGTCGGTGCTTGCGGACGGACGGTCGGTTCGCGTGTGCAAGCGGTGCGGCGAGATGCTCGACAGGTAGGGGCGGAACGGGAGGTCGTCGCCGTTGGCTGAAA
Organism: bacterium; assembly: GCA_025774425.1. Taxonomy (GTDB): domain Bacteria; phylum Arandabacterota; class Arandabacteria; order Arandabacterales; family JALGWA01; genus JALGWA01. The sequence continues at coordinate 7,245 of JALGWA010000030.1, read as the reverse complement.
CCCTCAAGGAGCGGTACCGCGAAGAGGTCGTTCCCGAGATGAAGAAGAGGCTCGGCTACGAGAACGACATGGAGGTACCGCGAATCGAAAAAGTCGTGATCAACATGGGCGTCGGCGACGCCATCGACGATCCCAAGGCGCTGGACGCGGCCGTCTCCGAGCTCGCCTTGATCGCGGGGCAGAAGCCGGCGATAACGAGGGCGAAGCGTTCCGTGGCCGCGTTCAAGGTCAGGGCCGGGATGCCGATCGGCTGCAAGGTGACCCTGAGGGGCGACAGGATGTACGATTTCGTGGATAAGCTGTTTCACGTGGCCCTTCCGAGGGTTCGCGACTTCAGGGGCGTTTCCCCCGGGTCGTTCGACGGGCGCGGCAACTTCTCGCTCGGCCTGAAGGAGCAGCTCGTCTTCCCGGAGATCGACTACGACTCGGTGCAGAAGGTACGGGGCATGGACGTGACCATCACGACGACGGCCAAGACCGACGAGGAGGCCAGGGTGCTTCTTACGCTCATGGGGCTTCCTCTCCGGGAGAGCGCCTAGCGTCGTCCGGGGGGTGTACGGTTGGCCAAGAAAGCGCTGATCGAGAAGGCAAAGAGGGAGCCTCGCTTCAAGACGAGGACCCGCCACAGGTGCAAGATCTGTGGGCGCCCGCGCGGGTACATACGGAAGTTCGGGATGTGCCGGATGTGCTTCAGGGAGAGGGCCCACAGGGGCGAGATCCCCGGCGTGAGGAAGGCGAGCTGGTAAGCCCGCAGGGCATCTAGAAGGGGGGGATAGGAGACCGTGTACAGCGATCCGATCGCTGACATGCTGACGAGGATACGGAACGCAAACACGGTGAGGCAGGACCGTGTCGACGTGCCCGGCTCCAAGATCAAGAAGGAAATCGGCCGCATCCTGAAGCAGGAGGGATTCATCAGGGATTACGAGTGGATAAGCAACAACAAACAGGGCGTCGTACGGGTCTACCTGAAGTACGATTCGGAGAGGCTCCCCGTGATTCACGGGCTTCGTCGCGTTTCGAAACCCGGCCTCCGGGTGTACAGGAAACACAAAGATTTGCCTAAGGTTCTGGGCGGTCTCGGGATCGCCATCGTATCGACTTCTCGCGGCCTTATGAGCGACAAGGAGGCCCGCCGGCGACGGTTGGGCGGCGAGCTGATCTGCTACGTGTGGTAATGGAGCGAGGTGGTCGGATTGTCGCGGGTTGGTGAAAGCCCCATTGCGATACCCGATGGCGTGAAGGTCAAGGTCGAGGGCCGATCGGTGCGGGCCGAAGGCCCTCGCGGGGCGCTCGAGCGCAAGGTCCACCCGGACATGGTGGTCCAGGTCGAGGACGGACGGGTGCTCGTAAAGAGGCCGTCGGACTCGCGGGCGCATCGGTCTCTGCACGGGCTCACCAGGACGTTGGTCGCCAACATGGTAGAGGGCGTCACGAGGGGCTTCCAAAAGAGCCTGGAGCTCGTGGGCACCGGTTACAGGGCCAACAAGTCCGGCAACAAGCTCGTGATGACGCTCGGGTTCTCCCACCCGGTCGAGGTGGTGCCGCCGGAAGGGATAGATATCGAGGTGCCGAACCCGTCCACGATCGTGGTGAGCGGGATCGACAAGGAGCTCGTGGGCCAGGTCGCCGCCGACATCCGCGCGTTACGGAAGCCCGAGCCCTACCTCGGCAAGGGTATACGCTATGCCGGCGAGAGGGTACGCAGGAAAGCCGGCAAGGCCGCGATGAAGGCGTGATCGACGACCGCCGTCACCTCGCGCGTGCTGGTGCTTCTCGTACATAGATCGTCGTGGTGGGTGATCCGGGCATGAGAGGCAAGACGAGTCGCAGAAAGGTGAGACATCTCAGGGTTCGGAGGAAGGTCTCGGGCACTCCCGAGCGCCCCAGGCTGAGCGTTTTCCGCAGCCTCGAGCACATCTACGCGCAGCTCATCGACGACACGAAGGGCGTTACCCTGGTGAGCGCGTCGAGCCTCGACCCGGAGCTGCGCGGGTCCCTCGAGAGCGGGGGCGGAACCGTGGACGCGGCGAGAGAGGTCGGGAGGCTCGTCGGCAGAAAGGCCGTGGCTTGCGGGATAAAGCGGGTGGTGTTCGACAGGGGGGGCTACAAGTTTCACGGGCGAGTAGCCGCGCTCGCTGAAGGCGCCCGCGAAGAGGGGCTGGAGTTCTAGCCGCCGCCGGGGGGTGAGCGATTGAGCGACGAAGAGGTCGAGCTTCAAGAGAAGGTAGTGCACATCAACAGGGTCGCCAAGGTCGTCAAGGGCGGTCGAAGGTTCAGCTTCAGCGCGCTCGTCGTCGTAGGTGACGGCGAGGGCAGGGTCGGCTGCGGGCTCGGCAAGGCGACCGAGATACCGGAGGCCATCCGCAAGGGCATCGAAGAAGGCAAGAAGAACATGCTGGAGGTCCCGCGCGTCGGGAGCACCATCCCCCACGAGGTCGTGGGGCACTTTGGCGCGAGCAGGGTTCTCATGAAGCCCGCCTCCGCAGGAACCGGCATCATCGCCGGCGGACCGGTCAGGGCGGTGATGGAGCTCGGCGGGGTCAGGGACGTGCTCACGAAATCCCTCGGGTCTTCGAACCCGATAAACGTGGTATACGCAACGATGGAAGGGCTCGGCAGGCTCATGGTCGCGGAAGACGTCGCGCGAAAGCGCGGGAAGACCGTCGAGGAGATCCTCGGGAACGAAGAATCGGACGCAGCGCGTGCCAGGTAGAGGACGGTGTGAGTCGTGAGGCTTCACGAGGTCAAGTCCAAACGCACGAGGCAGAGCCGGAAGCGCGTCGGACGCGGCCCGGGCTCGGGACGCGGCGGCATGTCCGGACGAGGCCGCAAGGGCCAGAAGGCCCGTTCCGGCGGCAGCGTCCGGCCGGGCTTCGAGGGGGGCCAGATGCCCCTGCAGAGGCGGCTGCCCACGCGCGGGTTCACGAACCCGCACCGCACCGAGTACGCGGTCGTGAACGTATCGGACCTCGAGAGGTTCGACGAGGGAGCCGAGATCACCCCGGACGTCCTCCTGGAAGCGAGGGTCGTACGGGACATGAAGGACGGCGTGGCGGTCCTCGGGGACGGGGATCTGAGCAAGCGCCTGATCGTCAAGGCTCACAGGTTTTCCAGATCCGCGGCCGAGAAGATCAAGGCCGCCGGCGGCGAAGCCGAGGTGATCCAGCGTGCTTGACACCTTCCGCGCTGCGATGAAGATAGGGGACCTCAGGCGCCGGATCTTCTTCACTCTGTGGATGTTCGTCGTGTTTCGCGTGGGGGCGCACGTGCCCGTGCCCGGGATAGATACGAGCGTGATCCAGCAGCTGTTCCAGCAGGGCACCCTGTTCGGCCTGCTCGATCTGTTCTCGGGCGGCGCGCTGAAGGCGTTCTCGGTGTTCGCCATGGGCATCATGCCGTACATCAACGCATCCATCATCATGCAGCTCCTCACTATCGTGATACCGAAGTTCGAGCAGTGGGCGAAGGAAGGGACGGAGGGGCGCAGGAAGCTGACGCAGTACACCCGTTACGGCACCGTGGCCCTGGCGATGATCCAGGCCGTGGGGACCGCGTTCTACATGCGCAACCTGGGCGCGCTTTACAACCCGACCGCCGCGTCCATCGCGGAGATAGCGCTCGTGCTGACGGCCGGCACGATCTTCCTCATGTGGCTCGGCGAGATGATCACCGAGAAGGGGATCGGCAACGGCATATCGCTCATAATCTTCGCGGGCATCGTGGCGAGGCTGCCGGCGGGCCTGGGCAACATCGTCGCGTACCTGCAGAGCGGCCGCGTCACCTTCGCCAACCTGTTCGCGCTGGTTGTGATCGGCGCGGTCGTCATCGCCGCGGTCGTGTGGATGTTGGAGGGCAGGCGGCGGATACCCGTGCAGTACTCGAAGCGCGTCGTCGGTCGTAGGGTCTACGGCGGCCAGAGCACCCACATCCCGATGAGGGTGAACCAGGCCGGCGTGATCCCCGTCATCTTCGCCCAGTCGGTGATAATATTCCCGACGACGATAGCTCAGTTCATCCAGCATCCGTGGGCCGACGCGGTCGCGTCGTTCCTGAGCTACGGGACCACGCCCTACACGGTGCTCTACTTCACCTTCATAGTCTTCTTCACGTATTTCTACACCGCCGTCACGTTCAATCCGGTCGACGTGGCCAACAACATACGGAAGTACGGCGGCTTCGTGCCCGGCATCAGGCCCGGGCGTCCCACCGCTCAGTACCTTGACTGGGTGCTCACGCGGATCACCCTGGCCGGCGCCCTCTTCCTGGCGCTCATAGCCGTCATGCCGATGTTCATAGAGGGCGTGACGAACATCCCCAACCTGTACTTCGGGGGCACGGCGCTTCTCATAGTCGTCGGAGTGGCGCTGGAGACCATGAAGCAGATCGAAGCGCACCTCCTGATGCGCCACTACCAGGGGTTCATGAAGAGGTGAGTCGTTTGAGGCTGGTGCTCCTCGGGCCGCCGGGCGCCGGCAAGGGCACGCAGGCGTCGAATCTTGCGGCCCATCTGGGGGTTCCGCACATCTCGACCGGCGACATGTTTCGCGAGGCCGCAGCGTCCGGCACCGAGCTCGGCGCGCTCGTGTCCTCCTACATGGAGAGCGGCGGCCTGGTGCCGGACGACGTGACGATCTCCGTCGTGCGGCGCAGGCTCTCCTTGGAGGACTGCGGCATGGGATTCATCCTGGACGGCTTTCCGCGTACCCTGCCGCAGGCGAGGGCGCTCGACGAGACGCTGGAGGAGATGGATGCGACGCTCGACGCCGTCGTGAACATAAGCGTCCCCGACGAGGTGCTGGTCAGGAGGTCGTCGGGCAGGAGGACGTGCTCGCGGTGCGGCAGGACGTATCACCTGGAGTACGATCCTCCCGAGCGCGAGGGGCTCTGCGACGATTGCGGCGGGGAGCTCGTACACAGGTCCGACGATCGCGAAGAGACGGTGCTACAGCGTCTACACGTTTACGGGGAGCGGACGGCCCCGCTGGTGGACTACTACCGCTCGAGGTCGCTGTTGAGGACCGTCGACGGCGACTCCTCGATCGACGAGGTATTCGAGCGCATACGGAGCGCCTTGGAGGCCGCGCCGGAATGATAGTGCTTAAGTCCGAGGCCGAGCTGCAGCGAATGAGGGAGGCGGGGAGGCTCCTCGCTGACGTTAGAAAACACATCGAGCGCTTGGTCGAACCCGGCATCACGACGGGCGAGCTCGACGCTGCGGCCGAGGAGTACATCCTTTCGAAGGGAGCGATCCCTGCGTTCAAGGGGTACAGGGGGTTCCCCGGCACCCTGTGCGTATCCGTGAACGACGAGGTCGTCCATGGGATACCCGGGCGCAGGCGTCTCCAGGAGGGAGACATAGCCAGCATAGATGTGGGCATCCTTTTGAACGGGTATTGCTCGGACACGGCATTCACGGTCGGGGTGGGGCGCGTCTCGCCCAAAGCGGATAGGCTGATGAGGGTGACGAGGGAGGCGCTCTACGAGGGAATAGGTTTTGCGAAGGCGGGCGGGCGGCTTTCCGACGTGGGAAGTGCCATTCAAAGGTATGTCGAGGCCCGCGGCTACTCCGTCGTAAGGGAGTACGTCGGGCACGGCATAGGTAGGCGAATTCACGAGGATCCCCAGGTGCCTAACTTCGGGGAGCCGGGCATGGGGCCCGTGCTCGAGGCGGGCATGGTCCTCGCGATCGAACCCATGGTGAACACAGGAGGTCCGGAGGTACAGGTTGACGAGGACGGCTGGACCGTCCGGACCGTCGACTCGGGTCTATCGGCGCACTTCGAGCACACGGTGGCTATCACACCGGAGGGACCTGAGGTCTTCACGGAGACCGTCTAGCGGCTGCGGAGGGCAGTCCGTCGAGCCTCTGCCGGTTCAGGGGTGATGGGAGTGGAATCGAGGCCGCGGTTCGTGCCCGGGCGGCTCGTCCGTTCGTTGTCGGGACGCGACGCGGGGAGGTATTTCGTGGTCGTCGACGTGATCGACGATCGGTTCGTTGCCGTCGCCGACGGCGACGCGAGGCCGTTGAGACGTCCGAAGAAGAAGAACGCGAAGCACCTGGAGGCCTATCCGTACGTCGACCACAGGCTGGCGGCCGGCCTGTCGAACGGGGGGAGGGTCACCGACGCGGACGTGAGGGAGGCGCTGGCCCGAAGCCCCGCTATGGGTGCCGCCGAAGGAAGGGAGGTCGATGAGGAAAGTGCCGAAGGAAGAGGCGATCGAGGTTGAGGGAACAGTGATAGAGCCGCTTCCCAACGCCATGTTTCGCGTGGAGCTCGACAACGGTCACAAGATTTTGGCTCACGTTTCAGGTAAGATAAGGATGCACTTTATAAGGATTCTGCCCGGCGATCGGGTGACGGTGGAGCTCTCGCCCTACGATCTCACCCGCGGGCGCATCACGTACAGGTACAAGTAAAGCGAGGGCGGGGGGGAGGGAGCGTCGTGAAGGTGCGGGCCTCTGTCAAGAAGTTGTGCGAGAAGTGCAAGATCGTCAAGCGTGACGGTCGCGTCACCGTTATATGCGAAAACCCCAAGCATAAGCAGAAGCAAGGCTAGAAGAGGGGAGAGGGACCGTTGGCCAGAATCGCCGGAGTGGACCTTCCCAGGGACAAGCGGGTCGAAGTCGCCCTGACGTACATATACGGGATCGGCATGTCGCAGGCCAAGAACGTTCTCGGCGCCGCAGGGGTAGATCCCGCCACGCGCGTGCGCGATCTCACCGAGGACGAGGTCTCGAAGCTCCGAGAGGTGATCGACAAGACCTGCAGAGTGGAAGGAGATCTGCGCCGCGAGAATCAGATGAACGTGAAGAGGTTGATCGACATCGGGTCCTACCGTGGGCTACGACACCGGCGCGGACTCCCGGTCAGGGGTCAGCGCACCAGGACCAACGCCAGGACACGAAAAGGCCCGAAGAAGACCGTCGGAGTAAGGCGTAAGCGTTAGGACCCCCCGTCACGTCTTTCGACTCTCGGTGAGCGGGGTCGACCGACCTTCGCTCCTTGGAAGGGATGATCCGCGGGATGGCGAAGAGAAGGGGCCCAAGGGCCAGGAGGAAAGAGCGGAGGCGCGTCGAGCGCGGAATCGCTCACATCCGCTCTACGTTCAACAACACGATCGTCACGATCACCGATACTTCGGGGAACGCCCTGTCGTGGGCGAGCGCGGGGACGCAGGGGTTCAAGGGATCGAGGAAAGGCACGCCCTTCGCGGCCCAGCTCGCCGCCGACAACGCCGCCA
>JALGWA010000029.1 GCA_025774425.1 bacterium | reverse complement strand
AGATACACAGGTTCAACAAGGCCCAGCAGGACGCCTTTCTCCCGCATGTCGAAAAGGGCACCATCATCTTGATCGGGGCGACCACCGAGAATCCGTCGTTCGAGGTCAACTCGGCGCTGCTGTCGCGCTCGCTCGTCGTCATGCTTCACAAGCTGACGGCGGATGACCTCAAGCGGATCGTGCGGAGGGCTCTCGCCGACACGGAGCACGGGCTCGGCAAGGTCGATATCGACCTCAGCGACGAGGCGCTGGAACACATGGTCAAGCAGGCCGACGGCGACGCGCGCGTCGCGCTCAATGCCCTCGAGCTCGCCGTCGCCGCCACGGCGCCGGCGGAGGGCGGCGCGAGGAAGATCGACCTCGCGACCATAGAGGGCGCGCTCCAGAAGAAGGCCCTTCTCTACGACAAGACCGGGGAGGAGCATTACAACATAATCTCCGCGCTGCACAAGAGCCTTAGGGGAAGTGATCCCGACGCGGCCCTCTACTGGCTCGCGCGGATGCTCGAAGCCGGGGAGGACCCGCTCTATATCGCCCGCCGGATGATCAGGTTCGCCTCCGAAGACGTCGGAAACGCCGATCCTCAGGCGCTGGTGGTGGCCGTGGCCGCCAAGGACGCCGTGCACTTCATCGGCATGCCGGAAGGTGATCTCGCCCTCGCCCAGGCGGCGGTCTATCTCGCGACGGCGCCCAAGAGCAACGCGGTCTACACCGCCTACACGAAGGCGAAGGAAGACGTCAACTCCGAGGAGGCCCCCGCGGTTCCTCTCCACATCCGGAACGCACCGACGCACCTGATGAAGGATATGGGATTCGGCGAGGGGTACGAGTATCCCCACGACGACCCCGACGGCCTCGCCGACCAGGAGTACCTGGCCGGCAAGGTCAGGGGGCGCCGCTACTACGAGCCCACCGGCCGGGGTTACGAGGCCGTCATCAAGAAGCGGCTCGACAAGTGGAGAGCGATACTCGAAGCGAGGAGGCGGAAGAAGCATGGGTAGGAAGGCGGTGCGGCCGGCGACGGGAAACAACGCTGCGCATGTGGAGACGGTTCGGCGACCAACGGGGGAGGACAATGGCTGGTCTCGGTGACGTGATAGGAGTGGCGCGGGGAGAGGTCCCCTGCGATCTCGTGCTCAAGGGGGGAACTCTCATCAACGTGTTCTCCGGCGAGACGTATGAGGCGGATGTGGGCGTATTCGACGGAACGGTCGTCGGGATAGGCAAGTACCGGGGCAGGAAGGAAGTGGACGTGAGCGGCAAGTACCTGTCACCCGGCTTCATCGACGGCCACGTTCACATCGAGAGTTCCATGGTCGAGGTGCGGGAATTCGCCCGGGCGGTCGTCCCGCTCGGCACGACGTCGGTGGTCATAGACCCGCATGAGATCGCGAATGTCTTCGGGCTCGAGGGCATCCAGTACATGCTCAAATCGAGCAAGTTCAATCCCCTGAACGTGTTCCTGATGCTCCCTTCATGCGTGCCGGCGACGGAGTTCGAGACCAGCGGTTCGGCGCTCAAGGGCTTCGACCTCTATCCGCTGCTCTCGGAGAAGTGGGTTCTCGGCATAGGTGAGGTGATGAACTATCCTGGCGTCCTCAAGCGTGACCAGGACGTGCTGGACAAGATCACGATGTCGCATGAGAAGCGCGTGGACGGCCATGCGCCGGGCCTCGGCGGCAGGGACCTGTGCGCGTACGTAGCGGCCGGCGTGAGGTCGGATCACGAGGGAACGACGGTCGAGGAGGTGCGGGAGAAGCTGAGACTCGGGATGCACATAATGCTGAGGGAAGGGTCGCTCACCAAGAACCTCATCGACCTGCTTCCCCTCATCACACCGCACAATATCAACCGATGCTTCTTCGTGACGGACGACAGGCACCCGAAGGACATTCTCGAGGAGGGACATATCGACTTCATGGTGCGCACGGCCATCGAGCACGGCATCGACCCGGTGTCGGCGATCAGGCTCGCCACCATCAACACCGCGGAATACTTCAGGCTCGACAAGCTCGGGGCCATCGCTCCCGGCTATACGGCGGATATCCTCGTGCTCGATTCGCTCGAGGAAGTCAAGGTGGGCGGCGTCTACAAGAGAGGGGAGCTGGTCGCCGAGGGGGGAAGGCTGCTCGACCTGCCGGTGGAGCCGCCGAAGATTCCCCTGAGGGGTTCGGTCAATCTCAAGTTCCTCACCATCGAAGACTTCAAGATACCGGCCGGCGGGAAGAGAATACGCGCGATCGAGATCGTACCCCACCAGATCTTGACCCATGTGCACACGGCTCCCGCCAAGATAGTCGACGGCTTTGCGGAGAGCGATCCCGACAACGACATCGTCAAGGTGGTGGTCATCGAACGCCATCACGCATCGGACAACATAGGGCACGGTTTCCTGAAGGGCCTCGGCCTCAAGCGGGGAGCGCTCGCGTCGAGCGTCTCGCACGACTCCCACAACATCGTCGTCGCCGGTGTGAACGACGCCGACATGCTCGAGGCCGTGATCGAGATCGCCCGCATGAAGGGCGGCCTGGCGATCGTCGCCGACGGAGAGGTTGTCGGCAGGTTGCCGCTGCCGATTGCGGGCCTGATGTCGGAGCAGCCGATGCCGACGGTCAGGGACGAACTCGAGAGACTCGGCGAAGTGGCGGCCGGCCTCGGCGTCGGGGTCAAGGACCCGTTCATGGCGCTCTCGTTCATCTCGCTGCCCGTCGTCCCCGAGCTCAAACTGACGGACCTCGGGTTGTTCGACGTAAACGCATTCAAGTTCATCGACGTGTTCACGGACTGAGGGAGGGATCATGTCCAGATCTCGGGTCGTTGTCGCCGTGCTGGTCGCCGTGCTGGGAACGGCCGCGTTCGGCGGCTGCCAGAAGGGCGAGAGGGAGGGTCGAGCGGCAGGGGACGGTCCCGATCCGTCACGGATCAGGGTCGGCCTCGTGCTCTCGGTCGGAGGGCTCGGGGACAAGTCGTTCAATGACTCGGCGTATGAGGGTCTCAAGAGGGCCGAGAAGGAACTGGGTATCGAGGGAGTCTACGGGCAGCCTGAACAGATGGCGGAAGACGAGAAGTATCTCCGGCAGTACGCCGTGCAGGGTATGGACCTCGTCATCGCCGTCGGCTTTCTCATGAAGGACGCGCTCGGGCAGGTGTCCGCCGAGTTCCCGGACTCGCGCTTCGCGATCATAGACGCGGTCGTGGATCAGCCCAATGTCGCCTCTCTGGTCTTCAGCGAGCATGAGGGGAGCTTCCTGGTGGGTGCGATAGCCGGCCTCAAGACGAAGACGGGGATCATCGGTTTCATAGGCGGCATGGACATTCCGCTCATACACAAGTTCGAGGTCGGCTACACCGAGGGCGCCGAGTACGTCAGGCCCGGCATCGAGGTGCTGTCGGCCTATGCCGGCTCCGGGCCCGAGGCCTTCCATGACCCGGTGAAGGGCAAGAGCCTCGCGCTCAGCCAGTTCAACAGGGGGGCGGACATAATATTCCAGGCCGCGGGTTCGACGGGGAACGGCGTGATCGACGCGGCCGTGGAGAAGGGCCTCTATGCGATCGGCGTCGACGCCAACCAGAACTACATGGCGCCTGGCCATGTGCTGACGAGCATGGTGAAGCGGGTCGACGTCGCGGTCTTCGAGATAATCAGGGAAGTCGCCGGAGACAGGTTCTCGGGCGGGGTCCACGTGTACGGTCTCGAGGTGGACGGTGTCGGCTACTCGCTCGATGAGCACAACGAAGGCCTGCTTCCGGAAGATGTCATCGCCCGCGTGGAATCGATCAAGCGCGACATCATCGCGGGGAAGATCAAGGTGACCGACTACACTGCGGCGCGCTGACGCTTCCGCCGAAGCTCGGCGGAACAGCGAAGGCAGCCCGGAACAGGCCCCACGCTAGTCGATCAAGACGATCTTGCCGGTCGCGCCTGCGCCGCCGGCTTCGATGCGGCAGAAGTAGAGCCCCCGTCCGACCGGTCTGCCGTCAGCGTCGGTGCCGTCCCAGGTGACCTGATTGAGGCCGCCCTGCACCCGCCCCGCGAGCAGCGTGCGCACGAGCTCGCCCTGGACGTCGTAAATCGAAAGCGAGGCGGTGCACTCCCTGGACACGTTGAAGGAGATCACCGAGCTCCCGGTCGACGGATTGGGGGAGACCGGCCCGAGGCTCAACTTGAATATCTCGGGGGTTCCGGGTTCGTTGTCGACTATCACGGGCTTGCTCTCATTGAGCATGGCGTCCGAGATCATGAGCCTGCTCAGCGCCGTGCTTATCATCGGGTGCTTCTTCTCGAGGGTCACGACGGCAATCTCGCCGTCTCCGCTGAACAGCGTGGCGCCGGCCCCGGCGACATGGAGCAACCCGCCCTGGGGGTTGTAATCCAGGAAGAAGCCGTCCGTCAGCTCGCCCTCCTCCACGTCCACCACTTCGAAGTCCGTGGGATCGAATCCCAGCGTGAACTGGAACCCGCCGATGTCCTCTGCACCGCTCACCATGACGGGCACCCGGACGCGGTTTCCGTAGTGGCTCGGGAAGCCGAGCTTGATCGATGCGGGCTCTCCGGCCGCGAGCAGGCTCGGACCGCTGCTCGGCCCGGAGACGTCGCCGATGTATATGCAATAGAGCGTGATGTCGTCCGCGCACTCGGTGGCGCAAGTGGGCTCAGGATAGTAGACCCATGCGTCGCCGCAGTCGAAGTGGTCTATGTCGCCCACGGCGTACATCAGTATCAAGGCGGCGTCGAAGGCGTTGATGCCGTTCTGGCAATTGACATCGGCCGCGACCTTCTGCGGATACATGAGCCCGGAGCCCGTGTCGTACGGACACCTGTCCAGCGTTTCGAGGTCGACGAGGTACCTGAGTATGAGGGACGCGTCGAACGCCGTCACATAGCCGGTGAAGTCCACATCCGTCACCTTGATGCAGAACGGGCAGCCGGGAGTGGGGTTGGGAACACACGGGAACTCGAAGCGGCCCCTCTCGTCCGTCAACGCCGTGGATGTCCCGCCCATGCAATCCGTGACCTGGACTTCCACGTCGGGAAGCGGGTACGGGAACGCGGGGTCCGACTCCTCCCAGATGCAGGACCAGCTGACGACGTAGCCTCCGAGGTCACACGGACAAGGCGGTTTCTCGGCCTTCGAGCTTATCGCCAGCGCGAGCGCCGGAACCAGGGCCAGCAACAACGAGAGAAGCAGCACACGGGATGCAAACCGTGAATCCATTCCGTAAACCTCCTTCTGCCGGGAACGCCCGAGAGCCCCTCGCTGAGACATGCGTCCGGAGAGATGAAGATGAGGTGGTACAGGCGCCCCACATATCGAAAAATCTTCGCACCGTCGACCGCAGCCGGACCCTGCAGGCCGCGTTCTTGCACCGAACGGCTGTATTCTAGAACGCCTTAGCGCAAAAGTCAAGATATTTCGCATGGGACGGCGTGAGTCCCTTGCGCCTTTACCGAGGGGCGGCGGGATGATACCATGAGCCGGATTCGACGGCCTCTACGCGGCAGGTGATCGTGGACTTCATTCTCGAAATACGAGATGTCACCAAGACCTTCCCCGGGACCGTTGCGAATGACGACGTGAGCCTGAACGTCAGGAGGGGCGAGGTCCATGCTCTGGTCGGCGAGAACGGGGCCGGCAAGACCACCCTCATGAACATCCTCTACGGGCTCGTCCGGCCGGACAGCGGACGCATAGTCCTGAGGGGCGCAGACCTGCCGTTGAAGCAGGGCTTCCTCGGCACCGATTACGGCATCGGCATGATCCACCAGCACTTCATGCTCATCCGGGAGTTCACGGTTCTGGAGAACATCATCCTGGGAGCCGAGCCGACGAGAGGGCCGGTGTTGGACCGCGCGGGCGCCCGGCGAAAAGTGGAAGACCTGATCGCCAGGTACGGCATCGAAGTCGACCTCGAAAGGAAGGTCAGGGACCTCTCGGTCGGCGAAGCGCAACGCGTCGAGATGCTGAAAGTCCTCTACAGGAACGCCGACATCATCATCATGGACGAGCCCACCGGAGTGCTTACGCCGCAGGAGGCGTGCGGACTGTTCGCGACGATGCGGGGCCTGGTTGCGGACGGCAGGACGGTGATCTTCATCACCCACAAGCTCGGCGAAGTGATGGACGTGAGCGACACCGTCACGGTGATGCGCCACGGGCGCGTCGTCGGCGACATGCCGGTGGGCGAGACCGACGTCGCCCGCCTGGCCGAGTTGATGGTGGGCAGGCGGCTCGATGCGCCGCCGCGGCGCTCGGGTTCCTCTTTCGGCGCACCGGTGTTGAGGGTGGATCATGTCCGCCTCGAGGCGCGGCCGGGAGTCAAGCCGCTCGAGGATGTCTGCCTCGAAGTGCGGGAGGGGGAGGTCTTGGGATTGTGCGGAGTCGAAGGCAACGGGCAATTCGAGCTCTTCGAGATCCTCATCGGCCTGAGGCGGCCCTCCGCGGGGTCGGTCGTCGTGCGCGGAGTCGACGTCACGCGTCGATCGCCAGCGGCCCGGCGCGAGGCCGGTCTCGCATTCATTCCGCCCGATAGGACCACGATGGGCCTCATTGCGGAGTTCAGCCTGAGGGAGAACCTGTTGCTCGGCAGACAGGGCGATCGGCGGTTCTCGCGCATGGGCTTTCTCGACGGCGAAGCGATCGCCGAGGAGACGTCGCGGCTTGTGGGGGAGTTCGGGATAGCGCCGCCGGATCCCGACGCCAGGGGCTATTCGTTCTCGGGCGGCAATCAGCAGAAGATCGTGGTGGCGAGGGAGTTGGCGCGTGACCCCGAGGTCCTGGTCGCCTGCCAGCCGACGAGGGGCGTCGACATCGGTGCGACGCGTCTCATCCACACCTTCATACTCGGGCAGGCCGACGGGGGCAAGGGCGTGCTGCTGATTTCGGCCGACCTCGCCGAGGTGCTTTCCCTTTCCGACCGGATAGGCGTCATGTACCGCGGCGCGGTAGTCGGCGTGCTCGACAGGGGCGATGCGACCGAAGAGAAGCTCGGTCTGATGATGGCGGGGGTCGCCGATTGAAGGCAAACGTCAGAACAAGTCTCACCGACCTGGTTCCTCCCCTCGTCGCGCTCGTGCTCGCGGGAGTCGTCTCCTCGGTCATAGTGCTCCTCACGGGGGAGAGTCCGTTGAGGATCGCCCATGTCATGCTGTCGGGTTCGGTCGGCGGCGCGGGCAGCATAGCCGGCACGCTCGAAGAGGCGACACCGCTCATATTCACGGGTCTGTGCGTCGCAATAGCGATGAGGGCCGGGCTCTTCAACATCGGGGGCGAAGGCCAGCTGGTCGTAGGCGCCTTCGTCGCGGCATGGATCGGCTACCGGGTGGGCGGCCTCGACCCCGCGCTGCACGTGGCGCTGTGCATTGCTCTGGCCGGGGCGGCCGGGGCGCTCTGGGCTCTCATCCCGGGCCTTCTCAAGGCAAGGTTCGGCGCCCACGAGGTCATCAACACGATCATGCTCAATTACATCGCGTTCATACTCACCAACTACCTCATCGGGCTCCCGTACTTCAGGAAACCCGGCCAGATCCCCCAGACCGAGGACGTGCTCGCATCCGCGCTGCTTCCCAGGATGACCTTCCTCTACAAGTACACGCGGCTCAACCTCGGTTTCGTCTTGGCCGTCGTCTGCGCCCTGCTCGTCTTCATACTGCTCCGGAAAACCGGGCTAGGCTTCGAGATCAGGAGCGTCGGCTACAACCCGCTGGCGAGCCGCGCGGCGGGCATCTCCGTGGTGAGAAGCACACTCATGGCCATGGCGATAGGCGGCTTCCTCGCCGGCATGGCCGGTTCGGAGCGGGTGCTCGGCGTGCACAGGCACTTCATAAGCCCCTTCCCGTTCGGATACGGGTTCGCGGGAATCGCGGTGGCGCTGCTCGGGAGGAACCGGCCGCTGGGGGTCGTCGTCGCGGCCCTGTTCTTCGGCGCCCTGGCGAACGGCGGCGCGCAGGTGGACATCGCGACCACCGTGCCGCGCGAGCTCGTCACGGTCATACAGGCGATAGTGATAATCTTCGTCGCATGCGAGTACCCCATAAGGCACTTGGTTCTCAGGAGAAGAGGTGCGGAGACATGAGCGAACCCGTGACCGTCTTCGCACTCTCGCTGCTTGCGGCTGCGATAAGGAAGTCGGTGCCGCTGGTCTTCGCCTCGACGGGGGGCTTCTTCAGCGAGAGGTCGGGCGTCGTCAACATCGGGCTGGAAGGGATGATGCTCTTCGGGGCTTTCAGCGGCGCCGTCGTCGCCGTGCTCGCCCACAACGCATGGCTGGGCCTGGCGGGCGCGGCGGTCACGGGCGCCGTCATAGCCGGCATACACGCGCTGGCGACCGTGAACTTCAGGGCCAACCAGATCGTCGCCGGGGTAGCCGTGAACCTGCTGGCCGTCGGGGGGACGGTCTTCCTGGCGCAGGTCTTCATGGGCGGGGAGAGATCGTTTTCCCTCGGCCCCGCCGACCGCCTGCCCATGTGGGGGCCCTTCCTGCCGCTCACCTATTTGGCCTTCGTCACCGTGGTGCTCGCCACCGTCCTCGCCTATTACACCGTGCCGGGTCTCAGGCTGCGGGCCGTCGGAGAGCATCCGCGGGCGGCCGACACCCAAGGCGTGCACGTCGCGAGGATGAGGTTCGCGGCCGTCGTCGCCAGCGGCGTGCTAGCTGGCCTCGGTGGTGCGTACCTTCCCTATTTCTCCGGTTCGTTCGCCAAGAACATGACGTCCGGTCTCGGTTTCATCGCTCTCGCCGCCCTCATATTCGGCAAGTGGCACCCTGTCGGCGCCATGGCGGCCTCGCTGCTCTTCGGATTCGCAGACGCCCTCCAGGAGACGCTTCAGGGCAGGGGAGGCTTGCCGCCGCAGGTCTTTCAGGCCATCCCGTACGTGCTGACCGTCGTCGCCCTGGCGGGCGTGATCGGCCGTGTCCGGCCGCCGGCCGCGCTCGGCAAACATTACGAGCGCGAATGACCAGGGGGTCAGAGCTCGAAATGCACAACGCGGGGCGACCGCGTCCCGCGTCCGCCGATCCAAGCGCCGCGTTCCGGCTTG
>JALGWA010000028.1 GCA_025774425.1 bacterium | reverse complement strand
GTCGTCCCAGCCTCTCCACTATCGCCGAATTGACATCATACTTAATGAACCGCCTCGTGGCAAGAATCGCGTTCTTGATCGCCACCGCGGACGAGCTCCCGTGACATATCATGCAGGCCCCGTCCACGCCGAGCAGGGGCGCGCCCCCGTACTCGGCGTAGTCGAAAGTCGCCCGGAGCTTCCTGAAAGCCGGTTTCAACATAGCAGCGCCGAGCTTGGCCCGGACGTTCCTGGTCAGCTCCTCCTTCATCACCGCGTAGAACATGTCGACCACGCTCTCCGTGAACTTCAAGATCACGTTGCCTACGAAGCCGTCGCATACCACGACATCGACGTCACCCCGGAATATGTCCCTGCCCTCGACGTTGCCGATGAAGTTGAGCCCGGCGGCCTCGAGCAGGTCGTAGGCCTCGGTGAGAAGATCGCCGCCTTTGGACCTCTCCTCTCCGACGTTGAGGAGGCCGACCCGCGGCTCCCGCTTCCGGAGAGCGACCTGGGCGTAGCACGAGCCCATCACTCCGAACTGGAGAAGGTGCAGCGGCCTGTTCTCGACATTGGCGCCGACATCGAGAATGATGCACGGACCCCTTCTGGTCGGGGCGAAGGTCGCTATGGCCGGCCTGGACACCCCCTCTATGCGGCCGAGGATGAAGATCGCGTTCGCAGCCACCGCGCCCGTGTTGCCGGCGCTTATGAAACCGTCGGCCGCGCCCTCCTTCTGCATGCGCAGCCCGACGGCGATCGAGGATTGCTTCTTCTTTCTCAGCGTGGCCGCCGGCGGCTCGTCCATGGCGACCACGTCGGGGGCATCCACTATCCGCAGACGCCCGGAAAGATCTTGAGCGGAACCGAGTGCGCTCCGCACATCGGCTTCCCTGCCGACGAGGATCACCTCGAGGTCGTCGCCCGTCTCCCTGAGCGCCGAAACCGCTCCCTCGACAACCACGACAGGCGCCCTGTCACCTCCCATGCTGTCAACTGCAATCCTCATATCGTCCACTCCTTCCATGGACGGACAGGGTTACAGCAGAGAACCTACTCGGTGTCGAGGACCTTGCGTCCCTTGTAGTAGCCGCAGTGTGGACACGCCCGGTGAGGCACCATCGGCTCATTGCAGTTCGGGCAGATCGAGAGTCCTGGCGACTCCAGCTTCCAATGCGTGCGCCGCTTTCTCTTCCTCGTCTTGGAGACCTTTCTCTTCGGTACTGGCATTAAGCTATCTCCTTGAATATCAGCAGATTAAGCCCGTCACTTAAGCTTGTTCAGAGCATCCCACCTGCCGTCATGCCGCTCGGTCTCGCACGAGCACCTCGCCTCGTTGAGGTCCGCCCCGCAGACGGGACACAGCCCCTTGCAGGCGTCGCTGCACAGCGGCTTGACGGGTACGCCGATCATGAGCTCGCTCCTGACTTCTCCGGATATGTCGATGAATCTCGAGTTCGCCGGAATCTCGATCACTCCTTCGCGGCACCCCTCCGCGCCGTCCGGAGCCACCCGGCCGAGGATGCACAGTATGTCGAGGCCCGCCTCGAGCCTGACCCTGAACTGCTTGAGGCATCTCGCGCAGTCGAGAGTCACATCCACGCCCGCCGTTCCCCTGAGGACGATCTCGCCCGCGGACCGCGTTATGTCCAGCTCGAGGGCCACCGGCGACTCGAATGCGGCGATTCCGCTGTCTTCGCCTATCTCGAGATCGCCGGCCTGCTCGAGAAGTTCTATATGCGACGATCCTTCAGGTATGCGATCGAGGTCGATTCTTATCACCGGCTGCTCCGATATGTTAATTGTCGACCCGTCCGGTGTCAAGCCTGACCCTTGGACATCAGATACTCGTGTATGGCTCTCGCCGCCTTTCTCCCCGCCCCCATCGCCAGGATGACCGTCGCCGCACCGGTTACGATATCCCCGCCGGCGTAAACGCCCTCCAGGCTCGTCAGGCCGGTTTCCGCGTCGGCCATGATATTGCCCCACTTGTTGGTCTCGAGACCCTCGGTGGTCGACGGCACCAAGGGGTTGGGACCCTGCCCGATTGCTATGACGACGACGTCGACGTCTATGGTGAACTCCGAGCCCTCGATGGGCACGGGACGCCTGCGGCCGCTGGCGTCGGGCTCTCCGAGCTTCATCTTGATGCACTCGATCTGCTTCACCCAACCGTTGCCGTCATCGATGATGCGCACCGGGTTGTGCAGCTCCTTGAGAATCATGCCTTCTTCGAGGGCGTTCTCGATCTCCTCTTCCCTGGCGGGCATCTCGGCCCGCGACCTTCTGTAAACGCAGTAGACGTTCTCGGCCCCGAGCCGCATCGCGGTCCTGACCGAGTCCATGGCGACGTTTCCGCCGCCTACCACGGCCACAGTCTTGCCGACCTTGACCGGCGTGTCGTACTCGGGAAATCGGAAGGCTTTCATCAGGTTGGAGCGTGTCAGGAACTCGTTGGCCGAGTAGACGCCGTTGAGGTTCTCGCCGGGGATATTCATGAAGTACGGCAGGCCCGCCCCGGTTCCTATGAATATGGCGTCGTACCCCTCCTCGTTCATCAGCTCGCCGATCGTCCTCGTCGCTCCGACCACGAAGTCGACTTCGACCTTGACTCCGAGCTTCTCGATGAACTCGACCTCCCTTGCGACGATGCTCTTGGGGAGCCTGAACTCGGGGATGCCGTAAACGAGCACGCCGCCCGGCGCGTGCAACGCCTCGAAGATCGTGACCTCATGACCCAGCAGCGCGAGGTCGGCCGCCACAGTCAGGCCGGCCGGGCCCGAGCCGACTACACCGACTTTCCTGCCCGTCGGCGGCGCCGTCTCCGGGACGCTCATCCTGCCCTGCTTGGCCTCCCAGTCGGCCGCGAACCGCTCCAGCCTGCCGATGGCGAGCGGTTCCCACTTCTTCCCGAGGACGCAGTACTTCTCGCACTGGTCTTCCTGGGGACACACACGGCCGCAGACGGCGGGCAGCGCGTTCTTCTCCTTCAGCTTGCGTGCCGCCCCGTCGAAATCACCCTCGGCGATGGCCGTCACGAAGCCGGGAATGTCGATCTCCACCGGACAGCCGCTGACGCAGAAGGGCTTCTTGCACCTCAGACACCGCTGCGCCTCGGCCACCGCCTGTTCGGCCGAATAGCCGAGCGCGACTTCATCGAAATTGGTGCGCCTCACCATCGGGTCCTGCCGCGGCATCTCCTGTCGCGGCTCGGAACCCTTTCTCCCGGGCTTGTTCTCACTCACTTTCGGCTCCCCTATCTATTCCGTTGGCCTCCGTGAACAGGTCTATTCGTGCTTGCCGCAGTCCCCTCCGCACTTCTCGAACCTCTCCAGCGCTTGCTTCTCCTCCTTAAGATAGGTCGTCTGCCTGGACAACAGAAGGTCATAGTCCACCAGATGTGCATCGAATTCAGGACCGTCGACACATGCGAACCTCGTCTTGCCGTCGACCTCCACCCGGCAGACGCCGCACATTCCGGTGCCGTCGATCATTATGGGATTCAAGCTTACGATTGACTTTATATTGTGCCTTCTCGTAACGCCAGCAAAAGCTTTCATCATGGGAACGGGGCCGATGCCCACGGCGAAGTCGAACTTGTAGCCTTCCCCTATGAGCTTCTCCATCTGCTGGGTTACGAAACCGTGGATGCCGTAAGACCCGTCGTCGGTCGTAACATGGAGTTCGCTGCTGGCCCCCTTCATCCAGTCCTCCAGGATCAGGATGTCTTTGCATCTGGCCCCGATTATGGAGACCACCCTGTTTCCGGCCGCCTTGAGAGCCCTCGCTATCGGAAACACGGGTGCGATGCCGATCCCGCCGCCGACGCAGGCGACCGTGCCGTAGTTCTCTATATGTGTCGCTTTGCCGAGGGGACCGACGACGTCGAGTATGCCGTCACCCTCATCGAGCGTCCCCATCTCCTTGGTGGTCTTGCCGATCTCCGCGACGACGAGGGTGATGGTGCCTTCGTCTCGGTCGAAGTCGGCCACCGTGAGCGGGATCCGCTCCCCCTGCTCGTGCAGCCTCAGGACCACGAATTGGCCGGGCCGGACCTTCGTCGCGATCAGCGGCGCGTCGACGACGTAGAGCTTGATCTCAGGCGTCAGCGCCTCTTTCTTGATGATCTTGTGCATGTAGTTCGTCCTCCGGCTTGTTGAGGTTTCCGACTATCCTGTCAGTATCGAGCGCGATGACCAATTCCTCGTTTGTCAGTATCGCCAGGACCCTCACCTTCGAATCCGCCGCCGAGATGTCCGCGTCCCGGCCCGTCGACTGCTCGTTCAGGCCGTCGTCGAGCCCTACACCGAGGAAGCCCAGTCCGTCAAGCGACATCCGCCTGACTATCGGGGAGTTTACTCCGATGCCGCCCGTGAAGACTATGACGTCGACGCCGCCCATCACCGCCGCGTAGGCTCCTAGGTATTTCCTGACCCGGTAACAGAATATGTCGAGAGCAAGGCCCGCCCTCTCATTGCCCGCAAGCGCCTGCTCCTCTATCTCCCTCATATCGCTTGAGATTCCCGAGATGCCGGCGAGGCCGCTGTGCTTGTTCAGCATGGCGTTGACCTCGCTCACCATCAGGCGTTCCTTCCCCATGATATAGGGAACCACCGCCGGGTCGATGTCACCGCAGCGGGTCCCCATGACGAGTCCCTCGAGCGGCGTGAATCCCATCGACGTGTCCACCGACTTGCCGTGCCTTACAGCCGCCATGCTGCAGCCGTTGCCGAGATGGCAGGTGATGACTTTGAGCTTCTCGAGATCCCGACCGACGATTTCGGCGGCACGGTGCGCCACGTAGTAATGCGACGGGCCGTGGAAGCCGTATCGCCGGAGCCCGTACCGCCTGTACAGGACATAGGGCAGGGCGTATACGTAAGCGTGGGGCGGCATCGTATGGTGGAAGGCCGTGTCGAACACGGCGACCTGGGGCACCCCCGGCAGGAGCTCGGCGCACGCGTCTATGCCCCGGAGATTGTGTGGATTGTGCAGGGGGGCGAGCTCGATACAGTTCTCTATCTCCTTCCTGATTTCCGGCGTGACGAGGACGGAGGCGGTCAGACTCTCACCCCCATGCGCTATCCTGTGCCCGACTGCGTCGATCTCGCTCTTGTCGGATATCACTCCGTGGTTAGGGCTTATCAAGACGGCGATCACTGCGTCGATCGCCTGCGAGTGATCGGTGACATCCACTCCAACGCGGACCCTGTCGCCGTCCGCCCGCTTGTGATGCAGCATCGAACCGGAAAGGCCGATGCGCTCGACCTGACCCTCCGCGAGGCTCACGTTGTCCGGCGTGACGAAGAACTTGTACTTCACCGACGAACTTCCGGAGTTGATGACGAGGATTCTCACCGCGCACCTTCTCCGGCGTCGGGGTACTTGTAGAAACCTTCACCCGTCTTCCGCCCCAGTCTCCGGTCCCGCACCATTTTCCTCAGAAGAGGACAAGGCCTGTACTTGAAGTCGCCCAGTTCATGAAACATGCCTTCCATCCGCTGGACGAGCTCGTCGATCCCTATGCTGTCCGCGATCTCCAGCGGCCCCATGGGGAACCCAAAGCCGAGCTTCATGGCCGTGTCTATGCCTTCGGCGCTCGCGACACCTTCCATCAATGCATACGCCGCCTCGTTTATGAACGGGATGATCACACGCGTCGTCACGAACCCGGGGTATTCGTACACCTCGACGACCTGTTTCTTCATCTGAGTCGCCAGAGCGACCGCAGCCGCCAGCGTCTCGTCGGACGTCTTGAGCGCCCTGACCACTTCGACGACCTCCCGCTTGGGAACCGGGTGGAGGAAGTGCATCCCAACGACCTTGCCGGGCCGGGAGGTTTCAGCGGCGATGCGCGTGATGCTCAGCGTCGAGGTGGTGGTCACGAATATCGCCTCGGGGTCGAAGGCCTCGTCGAATCGCCTGAAGATCTCCATCTTGAGATCGATCTTCTCCGGAACGGCCTCGATCGCGAATTCGCATCCCGCGACCTCGTCTATGCCGACCACTGTCCGGATGCGGGACAGAACGGCGCGCTTCTCTCCGGCCGTCAGGCCCCAGCGCTCGATGGAGGCGTCGAGACTACTCTCGATGCCCGCCAGCCCGGCCCTGAGCAGGTCTTCGCCGAGGTCGGACAACACCACTTCGATGCCCGAAGCAGCGGCGACCTCGGCGATGCCTTGGCCTATTGTTCCGGCGCCTGCGATGAAGATGCTTCTAACAGACAAACTCAGCCTCACACGAGATCGGGGAAAAAGAAACCGACCTCCCGGCGCGCCGTATCGGGGGAATCCGAAGCGTGAATGGAGTTCATTGTGATGCTCAGCCCGTAGCTCGCCCTGACGGTGCCCTTCTCGGCTTTCGAAGGGTCGGTGTCTCCGCATAGAGATCTCACGCGGGCCACGGCGCTGGCACCCTCGAGAGCGACGGGCACGCATTCGCCGGAGGTCATATAGGAAACCAGATTATCGTAGAATTCCTTGTCCTTGTGAACGGCGTAGAATTCACCTGCCTGCTCCTCGGAGAGCCTGACCATCTTCACCCCGACGATCCGGAGGTCGTTCTCCTCGAAAAGCGACAGGATCCTGCCGGTAAGCCGCCTGCCGACAGCGTCGGGTTTTACGATTATCAGCGTTCGCTCCAGCCCTCGGCACCTCATTCAAAGAGGGTCCCGCACGGGAACCCTCGCCCTGGTCATGCGATACCTATGAACGTATAACAAAACCGGTGTAGCCCCGCAACCCCAATTTAGACGACGGGCGGCGGGCCCGAGGGCCTGCCGCCCGGAACAAAACTCGAACCGAAGATGGCTACTTCTTCCTGCGCGTCGTCTTCCTCTTGGTCGTCTTCTTCTTGGTCGTCTTCCTGCGCGTCGTCTTCCTCTTGGTCGTCTTCTTGCGCGTCGTCTTCTTACGCGTGGTCTTCTTCTTAGTCGTCTTCTTACGCGCAGTCTTCCTCTTGGTCGTCTTCTTCTTGGTCGTCTTCCTGCGCGTCGTCTTCCTCTTCGTCGTCTTCTTACGCGTCGTCTTCCTCTTGGTCGTCTTCTTGCGCGCAGTCTTCCTCTTCGTGGCTTTCCTCTTCGTAGCCTTCTTCTTCGTTGCTTTCCTCTTCCTGGCGACGGCCATCTCTCAAGCCCCCTTTCCTTAGGTTGGTCCTCTCCGGCCCGGCTCCATCCGCTCCTCGATCATCGAGCCGGGCTCGGAAAGAGGATGACCACTAACCGATCACACTTAGAGAGATAACACAACTACCGGAATGTTTTGTCAAGCTTTTTAACCGGGTTTTTGTTTTTTTGTGCGACTTTCACTCACACCCGTTCCGCCACGAGCTCGCCGATCTCGGACGGAGTCCTCGCGACGGGAACACCGCAGGCCTCGAAAGCTTCTATTTTTTCCTTCGCCGTTCCCGTTCCACCCGAGATGATCGCACCGGCATGCCCCATTCTTTTCCCGGGCGGCGCGGTCACGCCGGCGATGAATGCGACAACCGGTTTTGACACTTTTTCTTCGATGAACTTGGCCGCTTCTTCCTCGTCGGTTCCCCCTATCTCGCCGATGAGCACGATCGCCGAAGTTCCGGGGTCCGCCTCGAAGGCTCCCAGCGCATCGATGAAATTGGTTCCGATTATCGGGTCTCCGCCGATGCCCATGCACGTCGACTGCCCGACGTCCCTCGTCGTCAGCTGATACACGACCTCGTAAGTAAGCGTGCCGCTCCGCGAGACGACACCCACCGCGCCGGGTTTGTGAATGTGCCCGGGCATGATACCGACCTTCGCCTCGCCGGGGGTGATTACGCCTGGGCAGTTCGGGCCGACGAGTCTCGTGTCCCTGCTCCTGAGATAGCTCATCACCTTGACCATCTCGAGAGCCGGGATGCCCTCGGTGATGCATACGATCAGGCCGCAACCCGCGTCGCAAGCTTCGTAGATCGCATCAGGTGCAGCGAAAGACGGCACGTAGATGACCGAGGTATTGGCGCCCGTCTCGCCGACGGCGTCCGCGACCGAGTTGAAAACGGGAATGCCGTCAACGTCTTCTCCGCCTTTGCCGGGCGTTACACCGGCGACGA
Organism: bacterium; assembly: GCA_025774425.1. Taxonomy (GTDB): domain Bacteria; phylum Arandabacterota; class Arandabacteria; order Arandabacterales; family JALGWA01; genus JALGWA01. Next base: position 1,058 of record JALGWA010000028.1, on the reverse strand, counting down.
CATTCGTACCGTACTCCTTCATCTGAAGAGCATGGAACCTTCCGTCCCGTCCGGTTATGCCCTGAACGACGAGCCTGGTGTCTTTTCCGACGAACACTCCCATTCCCTACGCCTCCTTACTCAGTCTGATGGCTTCCATCACGCACTCGTCCATCGTCTCTTTGGTGGTCACGTCGACCTGCTTGAGTATTTCCCTTGCAACGTCTTCGTTAGTCCCGGTCAGTCTGATCACGACGGGGACCGACACGTCCATACTCTTGAGCGCCTCCACGATGCCCTTGGCGACATCGTCGCAGCGCGTTATGCCGCCGAAGATGTTGAACAGTATCGCCTTGACATTGGGGTCCGACAGGATGATCTCCATCGCCAGAGTCACCTTCTCCGGGCTCGAGCTTCCCCCTATGTCGAGGAAGTTGGCGGGCTCGCCGCCGTAGTGCTTGATGAGATCCATCGTCCCCATCGCCAGGCCCGCGCCGTTGACTATGCAGCCGACATCGCCGTCCAGTTTCACGTAGCTCAAGCCCATTTCGCGGGCCTTGGCGTCGTACGGACCCTCGGCGCTGACGTCTCTCATCTCGGCGATCTCCGGCCTGCGCGAGAGCGCGCTGTCGTCGATGTTTATCTTCGCGTCGAGCGCGATGACGCCGTCGTCCGGGGTTCTCACCAGCGGGTTTATCTCCGCAAGCGAAGCATCCACGCCGATGAAAGCCTGGTAGAGTTGCCGAATGATCTTCGACGCCTTAAGGGCGACCGCGGGCCTGTCGATGATCTTGAACGCGAGGTTCCGCGCCTCGTAGGCCATGAGGCCGCGCAAGGGATCGACGGCGTGCTTGTGGATCTTCTCCGGAGTCTCGCGCGCGACTTCCTCGATGTCGACGCCGCCGGCGGCGCTCACCATGATCACCGGCTTCTGGCTCTTCCGGTCGACGATCACGCCGACGTAGTACTCGTCGGCGACGTCTATGCAATCGCCGACGAGGAGCTTCTTGACCGGCAGGCCCTTTATCTCCATTGAAAGTATGTCGGACGCTACCTTCCCGGCCTCCTCGGGACTGTCG
>JALGWA010000027.1 GCA_025774425.1 bacterium | reverse complement strand
GGCGACGTCCGTGCGGCGATCCCGCTCCTCATCGAGGCCGGCATGACCTGCCTCCAGCCCTTGGAAGTCAAGGCCAACATGGATCTCCTCGACCTCAAGCGCGACTACGGCGACCGGCTGGCGTTCATGGGAGGGGTCGACTTCGAGGCCATATCGAAGGGCGAGGCGGCCATGGTCCGGGAGATCCGGACCAAGGTCGGCCTCGGCAAGAAGGGGGGCGGCTACATCTATCACTCCGATCACTCCGTGCCCCCCAAAGTCAGCCTGAGCGAGTACCGGCGCGTGCTCGACCTCGTCCGCGAGTACGGCCGCTACTGAGGCGCTCGGGCCGAGGCTCTTTCCACATTCCCCTAAAGTGATTTTGCATTTCTCCCGACCGGATTTATGTGCAGAACGCAATAGCGTAACAAGGACGTTATGGGTGAATTCCTGCCTGTAACCCGTTTTCTGCCGAAGTCTGAACGTCTTAGGCAGCGTCTGACTCCGTGGCACAGCACTTGCTGAATACGTCGGGGGCCGGGCCAGGTACCGCCTATGAAGACAGGAAGGACACAAGCCGTTGCGATTTTCATCGTCGCCCTGCTGGCGGCCGGAGCCGCCGCGGCGGACCGGACCTATCCCCGGGTCGCAAACTTCTATACCACCGACCCCCGCCTCGAGGACTGCCCGCGCCTCAGCAGGTACGACATGGTCGTCATGCCCGGAGCGATGCAGGACATCTGTCCCGAGATCATAACGGAACTCAGGCGGCTCAATCCCGACATCGTGATCCTCGCGTATTTCCCCGCTTCCCTGATGTGGCCCGAGTCCGACATCGACTCACCCCTCCGCCAGGGGTTCTGGGACAAGGTGGTGACGAACGACTGGTGGCTCTATGACGACAAGGGCAACCGGGTCGGCGATCCCGACTACCTGTGGGTTCTCAACATGACCGTCAACTGCCCGGAGGACCCGCTCGGACGGACACTCGGCGAATGGCTCGCTTCGTACATAGCGGATGAGATTTACGCGACCGGCCTCTGGGACGGGATCTTCCTCGACGGGTGCTTCGAGAACCCGACCTGGCTGAACAACGGCGACGCGTTCTTCCAGGACCCGCCGGCCATGGTCGACAGCGATCGGAACGGTGTGGGCGACGACGCCGAAGACCTGGCGTCATGGTGGCACAGCTCCCTGACGGGATTCGTCTCGTCTCTGAGGTCGCGCCTCGGACCCGGGGCGGTCATCGTCGGCAACGGCAAGCAATACATGCACGACGCGCTGAACGGCGGCGTCCGCGAGAACTTCCCGAACATGCACGGCGATTGGGACGCCAACATGTTCTCCGAGTACGGCTATCTGACCAACTGTGGAACCTTCCTCGATACGCCTCTGACCGCGAGCATGATTCTATGCTACTCGAAGTTGGACGGACACACGGTGTTCGAGCCGTACCGCTGCGCGACCTATCTGCGATTCCTCAGGTTCACGCTGACCAGCGCGCTTCTCGGGGACGGCTACTATGTGCTCGAGAGCGGGACGGGGCGGTGTCTCTGGTGGGAGGACCTATACGACATCGACCTCGGCCTTCCGACGTCCGCGGCGCGCCTTGATTCGATTTACAGCGCGTCGGGAGACAGGATGTGCCCGATCTGGCGGCGCGACTTCGAGAAGGGCTATGTGCTGTGTAATCCCTTCAACCAGTACATATTCACGACCCAAGGCAAGTGGATCTCGGCCGAAGACGGCATGATAGTCATAACCGGGAGCGATGCTCCCCTGACGGTGACGGCGACGGGCGCCGGCGTTCCAGCCGTGGTCGACAAGGACGTCCGCAGGATCAGGGTGGAGACGGTGGTCACGAATCCGTCCGAGCACGCGGCGCCGGCGTTCGTCTGGTCGGAGACCCGACTCGGCGACACGGTGCTCAACAAGGGGCCGGTCATCGAGACGCTGATCGGCAAGGGAGCGACGGACACCTTGTCCATCACGGTCGGGTTCCCGCCGTCCCTGGGGCTCGAGACCTACCTCATCGAGATAAACGTCGCCGGGCCCGACATGGAAGTGCTGAGGAGTGATACGCTGCTCATAAGGAGAGTAGTGGAATTCCCCAGCGACAGGGAGGAGCTTTACGACAATCACGATCGCGACATGGCTGCGACAGAGGAGGACGATCTTCTCATATACCCTCAGCCCGTGGCTTTCTCTTCTGGCGAGACCCTGAGGATGGAGGTGAGGGGTAACCGAACATCGGCTGACGAGAATTGTTCCATCGGAATGTACGATGTCAGAGGGAGGCTCGTGCGTTCGATATACGAGGGTGTATACGGTGAAGGCCTCAACCTGGAAATCGGATTGACCGGCAAGGGGGGTGAAAAGATCGCGCCTGGCCTTTACATCGTTGTCCTTGAAATGGGAGATCTGGTCCTGAACCGGAAGGTCGTCCTCCTCAAGTAATACGGCCGCCCCAGCTATTCCCCATTGACGAAACGCCCGCTCGATGTTAATAAACGTTTGGTGCCCGACGGAGGTCTGGACGACGGAAGATATCAGCTACTTGGTTCTCGCGGTGCTCGCCTTCTTCTTCTTGACGGGCCTGTTCTTTCTGTTGATTCGGCCCCTCGTCGGATAGGTGTCGCATCTTGCGGTGAACTCTTTGGGATGGGCGGGCTGATGTTCCACATACTGGAAATCCTGCTTGGTGTCGTGCTTTCCTACCTGGGCCTGCAGGGACTCTCGGGCACCTCAGGCCTGAAGAGCCTGGGCTACGGGCTCGTGGCCATCGTCGGGCTGGTGCTGGCCATGCACGGCATACTGCTTCTCAACGTGCCCGACTTCTTCGCGGGCCCCGTGTAGGAAGAACGGGGCTGCGGGCGCGCAGGGCGTGAACCGCGCCCGATGGCGCCGTGTACGGCCCCCGGGCCGCCGAAATGCTTAAAGCCGGGCCTGCACCCTGCCGAATCATCTTGCGTGAACACCCGTGGGGCCGTTGGCCCGCGGGGTCTTGAGCCGGTGAGTCTCGAGGAGTGACTGTGGACGGCAAGCGGCGCATACTCGTCGTGGACGACCAGGAGAGCATGAGAGTGCTCCTGCAGGACATGCTCAGCGTGATGGGCTACGAGGTGAGCGTCGCCGAGGGCGGCGAGGAGGCGCTGGCGACGATGGCCGGCGGTCGATTCGACCTCGTACTGACCGATCTCAACATGCCGGGCATGGACGGTTCCGCCTTGCTCAAGGCCGTCAAGGCCGACTACCCGGGGGTTCCGGTGATCATCATCACCGGCTACGGCACCTTCCACACCGAGAAGCGCGTGATGCGCGAAGGCGCAGACGGATACATCTCCAAGCCCTGCACGCTCGCCAAGCTCGAGCACACCATTTCGTCAGTTTTCGGCTCCAGGGTGTGATTTTGTTAAAGTTTTGCGCGCCGCCGTCCGACTAATCGAGTGTATGGACGATGTCGGATGCAACCTGCAGGACGGATTCTGAAAAGGGAGGGCGAGATGGTTTGTCCCTATCTCACAGGGCTCTGGACTTTCAGATGCCTGGCAAGGGACGACTTCGTCATCCCCTCGATCACCGAGGAGACGAGGTACTGCCTGGGCAAAGGTTTCGAACGCTGCCCCCACTTCCCGAGGCCCAGGCGGAGGACAGGGCGGGGCAGGTCGCTGAGGTCCGGCCGGGACCCCGGCGCAAACTCATTGACACACCCGTAAACTGCGGTTTACACCCCGCACGGCTCTCCGGCCCGGGGGCCTGAGCGGGCCCGGCGTTTCCACCGGGGCATGCCGCTTGCTTCCATGACGCACCCATGTGACGGAGTCTCTCCGAAAGCGGCCCTCGATGCTCATGCTGGCCGCGGTGTGGTCGGGATTGGTTCTCGCCTCCAGGTCGCCGCTCGACGTTCCCGTCATCCTGACATGGTCGGGGGTCGTCTCGGCGGCGCTCGCGCTGTGCGCCGGCAGGAGGGCCTCCACCCTCGTTCTCGCGGCCGGCATCTTCCTCATCGGCGCGCTGAGGAGTCCCGACATGCCGGCCCGGCCGCAGGACGAGGACTTCGCCCGGTGGCCGGGCGGCCGGTTTCCGGTCGTGCTGCGGCTGCGGCTTCCCTTCCTGGTCGGGCAGTGCCGGGAGACCGTGCATGCCGCCGTCGACAGCGTCCTGGTCGGCGACCCCGGGCTTCGCGGCAGGCGCGTGATCCTGAGAGGCCTCGGCCTCGACCGGCGCAGGGGACAGCGGACGGTGGTGGTGTCGGGCGTCTTCCGCGCGCCGCAGCCTCCGCGCAATCCGTTCGCGCCTGACCTCCGCAAGGCCCGGCGCCGCCAAGGGGTCGCGGGGAGCGTCACGGTCGACTCCGTGCTCGAGGACAGATGTGCGGCGCCGGACCGTGTGCTGGCAGGAGTGAGGCGCGCGGTCGGCCGGCTGATCGCCGGCGTGCCCGAGCGTGAGGCGAGGGGCGTGCTCGAGGCCACGCTGCTCGGGGCCCGGAGCGGGATCCTGCCGGACGTGGAACGCGCCATGATCAGGGCCGGCGCCTACCACGTGCTCGCCATCTCCGGCCTCCACGTCGGCATTCTGGTGTTCATGGTCTCCATGTTCGTGACCGTGGTGAGGCTCGGCAGGACATGGAGAGTCCTCGTGGGCGTCGTTCTCGTCTTCGCGTACGTCGTGTTCGCCGGCGCGAGACCCTCGGCGCTGCGGGCCGGGACCTTCTTGCTTATCCTCTCGGCGGGGCGGCTGCTCGAGTGGAAGGTCGACCCGGCCAATGCCGTCTGCTTCGCGGCCACGGCCTTGCTGCTCGCCTTCCCCGCGCTCGCATGGGACCTGGGGTTCCGGCTCTCCTTCGGAGCGGTTCTCGGGATGACGCTGTTCCTGCCCGTGCTGGCGCGGCCGACGGTACGCGCATCCCTTCCGGCCAGGGCGCTGGCCCTGCTCGAGGCCGGGCTTCTCGCATCCTTCTCGGCGCAGGTGTTCACGATGCCCCTCATCCTGTGGACCTTCGGGCGGGTCTCGATCATCGCCTGCGCCGCCAACCTGATCGTGCTTCCGCTCATGTCGCTCGCGCTCGCCGCCGGGATCGAGGCCGCCGTATTGGCCGCCCTGCTCCCCGGCCTCGCTTCGATCTTCATGCGTTCGGCCTCGCTGCTCGTCGTGGCGGCGCTCCGCGCAGCCGAGGCGCTGACGGCGGGTTTCAACCCGCTCGTGTGCCCGGGGAGGCCGTCGGTCACCCGGGCGTGCACCTACTACGGCGTCGTCATGTGGCTCGGCCTCGCGGGCGGGCGCCTCGGGAGGAGAACCGTGCTCGCGGTTCTCGGCTCGGCTTTCGCGCTGATGCTCGCGCACGCACCCGGCCGGGGCGGCCGCGGGACTCTGGATGTCACATTCCTCTATGTCGGCAGCGGGGATGCGTGCGTCCTGGAGTCGCCGGACGGCCGCACGGTCGTGGTCGATGCGGGTGCGGTTTCAAGCGACTACAGCGCGGCGTCCAGCGTCATCCTGCCCTTTCTCGCGCTCCGCGGCATCGACTCGGTGGACAGGCTCGTCGTCACGCATCCCCACGGCGATCACTACGGCGGCCTGCCCGCGCTCATCGACAACCTCGAGGTCGGGGGGATAGTAGTCGCCACGACGGACGGAGACCGGGGGTACCGCGCCTGCCTGGACGGGGCCCGGCGATGCGGGGTGCCCGTCACGGTGGCCCGCGCCGGAGACCGCTGGGAGACGGGAGGCGTCGTGTTCGAGGTGCTGCATCCGGGCCGCCCGGAGGGACCGGGGCTCGACCCGGCCGGGCTGGAGGACGCCGCCGGCGACCCCAACGCGTGGTCGCTCGTCATCAAGGTCACCTACGGCGAGCGCTCCCTGCTCCTCACCGGCGACCTCACGCCCGCCATGCAGGACAGCCTCGTCGCCCGGGGGGTCGACCTCCGCTGCGACGTCCTCAAGGTCCCCCACCACGGCCACCCGGGGGCCGTGACCGCGTCCTTCGCCGGGGCGCTCGGCGCGCGCGTCGCCGTCATATCGTGCGGCGCCAAGTACTTCGCCGAGCCCGACGTCACGACTCCGGCGCTCCTCGCGGGCGCGGGCATGAAGCCGCTTTCGACGAGGGTCTCGGGGGCGGTCAGTGTCCGCACCGACGGCCGGAATCTCGGCGTCTCCACGGTGCTCGGCGGCCCGCAAAAGGTGTTTCAATGGTATTGACGAAGCTGCACCATGTTGGTATCCTCTCGGCGATCCCGGTTCACTCTTGCGTTTTCTCACCACGGGGAGGTCGGCGCATGGCCGCGTTGAGGATAGGCGTGCTGGCGTCCGGAAGGGGATCCAATCTCGAGGCGATCATCGGCGCCGTCCGGCGCGGCGAGCTCGATGCCGAGGTCGCGGTCGTGATCAGCGACGTCGCCGATGCGAGGGCCCTGGACGTGGCCAGAAAGGCCGGGGTGGAGGCCCTCTACGTCGACCCGGAAAAGAAGAAGGCGCGGATGAGCGCCGCGGCCGAACAGCGGATCATCGACGAGCTCAGAAAGCGGGACGTGGGGCTCGTCGCCCTCGCCGGTTTCATGAGAATCCTGAGCTCAGAATTCGTGGCCGCCTTCAAGATGCGCATACTCAACATCCATCCGTCGCTGTTGCCGTCTTTCCCCGGGCTCGGCGTCCAGAAGAAGGCCCTGGAGTACGGGGTCAAGTTCTCAGGGTGTACGGTGCACTTCGTCGACGAGGGGGTCGACACGGGGCCCATCATCATCCAGGCCGCCGTTCCCGTCCTCGACGACGACACGGTCGAGTCGCTCTCGGCGAGGATACTCGAAGAGGAACACCGGATCTACCCGGAAGCCATACGCCGCTTCGCCGCAGGCCGGCTCAAGATTGAGGGCAGGAGAGTGATACTGCTTCCGGAAGGCGCTTAAGGGAGGTAACAGGTATGCAGGCGTTGACGGATATCGAACTCACCGGCCTCGAGGTTTTCTCGAGAGGCAAGGTGCGTACGGTATACGACCTGGGGGAGAATCTCCTCATTGTCGCATCGGACAGGGTGTCGGCGTTCGACTGCGTGCTGCCGACGGGCATTCCCGACAAGGGCAAGGTGCTGACGGCGCTTTCGAGCTTCTGGTTCAAGAAGCTCGATCCCGTCGTGGAGCATCACATGGTGAGCGATGACGTGGCCGACTTTCCCGAGGCCGTCAAGGATTACGAAGAGGTCATCCGCGACAGGGCGCTGCTCGTACGCAAGGCCGAGCGCATCGATATCGAGTGCATCGTCAGGGGCTTCATCATGGGCTCGGCCTGGGAGGAGTACCAGAAGTCGGGAACGGTGGCCGGCGAGAAGCTTCCTGCGGGCCTCGAGAAAGGGGATCGGCTGGAAAGGCCCATCTTCACGCCGTCGACCAAGGCCGAGGACGGCCACGACGTCAACATCACCATCGCGCGGATGAGGGAGATCGTCGGAGACGAGACGGCGGAGACCATAATCGACAAGAGCCTCGCCGTCTACGAGATGGCCCGGGCCTACGCGGGGGAGCGCGGCATCACTCTCGCGGACACCAAGTTCGAATTCGGAAGGAGGGGCGGCGGGATCATATTGATCGACGAGGTGCTGACCCCGGATTCCTCGAGGTTCTGGCTGGGCCCTCCGGGCCAGGACGAACCCTATCACCTGGACAAGCAGTACATCAGGGACTATCTCGAGTCCTCGGGGTGGGACAAGAACCCCCCGCCTCCGGTTCTGCCGGAGGCCGTCGTCGAGGAGGCCCGCAAGCGCTACGCGATGCTCTACACCGTTCTGACGGGGGACGACCGATTTGAATGACATCGCAACCGCACTGGTCAGCGTATCCGATCGCCGCGGCCTCGCGGAGTTCGCAGGGGGCCTCGTCGAGAGAGGTATCGAGATCATCGCCACCGGCGGGACGGCCTCTTTCCTCAGGGAAAGCGGCATCGACGTGCGCGAGATCTCGGAGATAACGGGCAGGGTGGAGTTCCTGGGCGGCCTGGTCAAGACGCTCCACCCGGCCGTGCATGCCGGCATACTCGCCGACAGGTCCGATCCGCGGCATCTCGAGGAGCTCGATGAGCACGGCTGGAAGAAGATCGACATGGTCGTCGTCAACTTCTACCCCGTCGCCGGAGAGGGGCCGGTGGACGACCTCGGGTTCATGGACATAGGTGGGCCGTCCATGGCCCGGGCCGCGGCCAAGAACCTGCGGTCATGCGTGGTCGTCACGGACCCGTCATACTACGGCAGGGTGCTCGAAGAGATCCGCGCAGGCGGGGGCGTAAGCGACGGCCTCAGGTGGGAGCTCGCAGGCGAGGCCGTCGCCTTGACTTCCTTCTACGACTGCAGAATCGCCGACGTCGTCAGGAGCGGCGGCCGCATGAGCGCCTTCGCGCGCCACATGACCTTCGGCGGCGGGCGCCTGCTCGAGCTGCGCTATGGCGAGAATCCGCACCAGGAGGCCGGTTTCTACTCTGCACTCGAAGGCGGGTTCGAGGTGCTGAAGGGCGAGCTTTCCTACAACAACATTCTCGACATGGACGCCTGTGTGTCGCAGTTGTCCGAGTTCGGCGATGACGCCGCCGTCGTCGTCAAGCATGTCTGCCCCTGCGGCGTCGCGAGGGCCGCCCGGCCCGGAGACGCTCTGCGGGCGGCCTTCGAATGCGACCCGCGTTCGGCGTTCGGGGGAGTCATAGGCTTGAGCTCGGAGTTCGACGAGGGCTGTGCGGCCTATCTCAAGGGTAAGTTCGTCGAGTGCATCGTCGCGCCGTCGTTCAGCGACGCGGCCCTCGCCAAGCTGCGCAAGAAGAAGAAAACCAGGCTGGTCGCAGGGAAGCCCGCACCCGGGCCGGGTGTCCACGTGCGCAGCGCCCTCGGCGGCCTGCTGGCGCAGACTCCGGACGACGTGCTGCTCCCGGGGGGGCTCGAGTTCGTCGCCGGGGACGAGCCGGATGCGGAGACGGTCGCGAGTCTCGAGTTCGCATGGGCCGTCGCCAAGTACGTCAAGTCGAACTCCATCGTGCTGGCGCGCGGCCTGCGGACCATAGGAATCGGGGCGGGCCAGCACTCCCGCATCGACGCCGCCGTGGTGGCGGCGAGGAAGGCCCGTGATCACGGCCACGATACGAGAGGAAGCGTTATGGCCAGCGACGGCTTCTTCCCGTT
>JALGWA010000026.1 GCA_025774425.1 bacterium | reverse complement strand
AATCCGCATGTATTCTCTCCTGTATACTAACAGCGCTCGGTGCCGTGTCAACGGAAAAGGCCCGGCACCGCACCCCCGGGACGACGGACCGAGGGGGTCTGACCCCACCCACCCGGGATTGTCCACGCCACTGTGCATTCTGAGCTCTGACCCCACGGATGCACAATTGTGCATTCTGAGACCGAGGGGGTCTGACCCTCCCGGATCTGACCCCCGTCGCCCCCGGGCAATTGTGCATTCTGAGACCGAGGGGGTCTGACCCTCCCGGATCTGACCCCCGTGGCCCCCCGGGCGATTGTGCATTTTGAGCTCTGACCCCACGGATGCACTGTGCATTTTGAGCTCTGACCCCATAGGCTGACCCCATAGGAATTGACAGCGGGGCGGGCCGCGCATATCATGTGGTGGGTGCCGGAGTGGTGGAATTGGCAGACACAGTGGACTCAAAATCCACCGGGCCTCACAGCTCGTGTCTGTTCGACTCCGACCTCCGGCACCAATCGCAGAAGGAGGCGCAGCATGTCCAAAGTCGCGGTACTCAGGACCAGACCGGAGACGGTGCTCGAAGATATCGGCAAGCTCATGCGGCTCGCGGATTACCCGGTGGAACTCCCCAAGGACGCCCCGCTTGCGCTCAAGATAAACATCTCTTGGCATCACTGGTACCCGGCGTGCTCGACGACGCCCTGGCAGCTCGAGGGCGTCATCAAGACGCTCCTCGATGACGGCTACGACAGGGCCAAGATCTACGGCGCCCATAACCGCACGGTCGTCGTGAGCGCCCGGGAGGGCGAGATCGCCAACAAGCACAAGGTCGTCCTCGACAAGTACGGCATCGCCAACATACATCTCTACGAGAACGAGGAGTGGATCACCTATGAGCCCAAGCAGCAACTGATGGCTCTCTCCGAGATATTCCCCGAGGGCATACAGATCCCCAAGCGGCTTGTAGGCTCCGGCATCATCCAGCTTCCCACCATGAAGACGCATGTCTTCACGACCATGACCGGGGCCATGAAGAACGCCTTCGGCGGCCTCCTCCACGAGAAGCGCCACTGGACCCACTCGGTGATCCATGAGACCCTCGTCGACCTGCTTACGATACAGAAGGACATACACCCGGGCGTCTTCGCGGTGATGGACGGCACCTTCGCCGGCGACGGCCCGGGCCCGCGGGCGATGATTCCCTATGAGAAGGACTTCCTGCTCGCATCCCGCGACCAGGTCGCCATCGACGCCATATCCGCCAAGATGATGGGCTTCGACCCCATGAAACTCGATTTCATAAGGCTCGCGCATGAGAAGGGCCTGGGCGTGGGGAACCCCTCGGAGATAGAGGTGGTCGGCGAGGACATCTCCGGGGTCAACTTCCACTTCACGGGGAGCGCCAACACCTTCGCCAGCAAAGGCCAGAAGGCCATCTACTGGGGCCCGCTCAAGCCCCTGGAAAAGATCCTCCTCCGCTCGCCCCTCACGCCCTGGGCCTACGCCGCCTCGCGCCTCTACCACGACGTCTACTGGTACAACGTCATCGGCAAGAAGCGCGTCAAGAGGGCTCTCGAGACCAAGTGGGGCAGGCTCTTCCAGGCCTACTGAGAGTGCGTCCCGTGCCCGGCCGGCCCGAGGAGCGGCCGCGCGCGCTGCGTCAGTTCTCGGCAGGCTTCTTCTCGGGCGAGACGTCCGCCATTATGTGCTCGACCAGGGCGTCCATGCCGAAGACGACCTTGACCGCGCCGTAATGCCCTTCGAGTTTGTCCCTGACCTCGGGGGGCATGGACCGCTTGAGCTCGGCCCACTTCTTCCGGACCTCCTCGTCGACGGCGGCCCTGTCGGCGGCGCGGGCCGCCGGATAGACCCAGATCATCTCGCCCTTTCTCATATCGTGGTAGAGAAAGGGCATCTCCACGTGGAAACACGCCCCGCAGGAGGGACAGACGACCACGTTCATCCCGCCCGTGAGAATCTGTTTCATGAGGTCGGGATTCAAGGTCACGTTGGCGCTCTGGTAGAGGTCGGCCTTGAAGACATGCCCGCAGGCGCACGTGACGACCATCTCGGAAACGCTCGACATGCCCCGAACATAGCAGGTCCGGGAAGGTTTGACAAGCGGCGGCCGAGCCGCCGGGCACGACCCGGACCGAGGGCGGAGCACGGCTGCGGCCGCCCATGCGGCGCACACGGGGGCTCCCCAAACGGCTTGACAATGAGGCGCGAATCTGTGAATATTCCATGGTTGTCTCCCGTACTCCAACACAAGGAGGAAAACATGGAAAGACCTCATGCGACGGCGGCCGTCCTCTGTCTCGCCGTCGTCTTAGCGTTCTCATGCCTGGCCCTCGCCGAGACCGGGACCACGACGCAGAAGGCCCAGTCGGCCGCCGCGGCCGCGCCGGCCGAGGAGACGAAGGCGGAAAAGGAGAGCAATCCCTTGGTCATATTCGAGACCAGCAAAGGCAAGATCACCATCGAGCTCTATCCCGAGGAAGCGCCCGTGACGGTGGAGAACTTCTTGAGGTACGTCAACGAGGGCTTCTACGACGGCACCATTTTCCACAGGGTCATCCCCCGCTTCGTCATCCAGGGAGGGGGCTTCACGGCGGACATGCAGCGCAAGAAGACCCACGCCCCCATCAAGAACGAGGCCGCCAACGGCCTGAAGAACCTGCGCGGCACTCTGTCCATGGCCCGCACCAACGACCCCAACAGCGCGACCTCGCAGTTCTTCATCAACCTCGTCGACAACAAGGCGCTCGACAAGAGCGACAAGAGCGCCGGCTACGCCGTTTTCGGCAAGGTCACGAGGGGCATGGACATAGTCGATGCGATCGCCAAGGTTCCGACCACCACCAAGGGCAGCTACAAGGACGTTCCCAAGACGCCCGTGACCATCGTCAAGGCCTACGTCAAGGCCGAGACCGAGACGGCCGAGAAGAAGGCCGTCGAAGGCGGGACCTCCGCGGCAACCGGCAAGAAAGCCGACAAGAAGGTGAAGGAACAGAAAGCCAAAGACAACTAACTGCCCAAGGGAGTATTCACATGGCAAAGGCAAAGATCGCGCTTTACTGGGCGGCGAGCTGCGGCGGGTGTGAGATCTCCGTGCTCGGCATAGGGGACAAGATCCTGGAGGTGGTCGAGAAGGCCGACATCCTCTTCTGGCCCTGTGTGATGGATATCAAGTACAAGGAAGTGGAAGAGATGCCGGACGGGCACATAGACATCACGCTCTTCAACGGCGCCATAAGGACGACCGAGAACGAGCACATGGCCAATCTCTTGAGAAAGAAGTCAAAGGTGCTCGTCGCTTACGGGTCGTGTTCGTCCGAGGGCTGCATACCGGGCATGGCCAACATGTCGAACCGCAAGGGCATCTTCGACTACGTGTATTCACAGGTGCCGAGCATGGACAATCCCGAGGCGACGAGGCCCGAGACCTCGACCAAGGTCGAGGAGGGCGAGCTGACGCTGCCCGCCTTCTACGACACCGTGAAGACGCTCGAGCACGTCGTCCCGGTGGACTACTTCGTCCCCGGCTGCCCTCCGACAGAGGAGCAGACCTGGACCGTTCTCGAGGCCGCGCTCGGCGGCAATCTCCCCCCCGCCGGCTCCGTCGTGGGAGCCGGCACGACCGCGCTCTGCGAGGACTGCCCGCGCGAACGCAAGGAGAAGAAGGTCAAGCGCTTCTACCGCCCCATCGACATCATACCCGACCCCGAACAGTGCCTGCTGGACCAGGGGATCATCTGCTGCGGAGTCGTCACGCGCACCGGCTGCGGCGCCCAATGCCCCAGCGTCAACATGCCCTGCAGGGGCTGCTACGGGCCGCCCGAGGGAGTCGTGGACCAGGGCGCGAAGCTGATAGCGGTGCTCGGCTCAATCATCGACTCGACGGATCCTGAAGAAATCGAAAAGGCGTGCGAGACATTCTACGATCCGATGGGCACCGGATACAGGTTCGGGCTCGCGAATTCAATCCTCAGGAGGAAGATGATTAAATGAAAAGAGTCACCATTGACCCGATAACACGCCTCGAGGGCCACGGCAAGGTCGAGGTCTTCCTCAACGACGACGGTGACGTAGAGAATGTCTACTTCCAGGTGCCGGAACTCCGCGGGTTCGAGGTCTTCTGCATAGGCAGGCCGGTGGAGGAGGTCGCGAGGATAACGACCCGTATCTGCGGCGTCTGCCCCGAGGCGCATCACATGGCGAGCGCGAAGGCGGCAGACGCGGTCTATCACGTCGACCCGCCGAGCGCGGCCAAGAAGCTGCGCGAGCTCCTCTACATGGCCTTCTTCGTGACGGACCACGCGACCCACTTCTACGCCCTCGGCGGCCCGGACTTCGTCGTCGGTCCCGACGCACCCCCTGCCGAGAGGAACATCCTCGGAGTCATCGCGAAGGTGGGAACCGAGGCCGGGCTCAAGGTCATAAACGCCCGAACGGCGATGCACGAGGTGATCAAGATGATGGGCGGCAGGAGGATCCACCCCGTCATGGCGATCCCGGGTGGCGTCAGCAAGCCGATCACCGAGGAGGAGCGGCGGCAGATAGAGGAGATAGCGAAGGTCGGCGTGGAGTTCGGCAAGTGGTCGCTTCAGCTCTTCGACGACATCGTGCTCAAGAACTCCGACTACGTCGACCTCATCTTGAGCGACGCATATGCGCACAAGACGTACAACATGGGGCTGGTCGACGAGAACAATCACATAAACTTCTACGACGGCAAGGTCAGGGTCACAGACCCCGAGGGCAAGGAATTCGTCAAGTTCGACGGAAAGGACTACAGGGACCATATCGCGGAACGGGTCGAACCCTATTCCTATCTCAAGTACCCCTATCTCAAGAACATCGGCTGGAAGGGCTTCGTCGACGGCATGGACTCGGGCGTCTACAAGGCGACGCCCCTCTCGCGCTGCAACGCCGCGGACGGCATAGCCACGCCCTTCGCCCAGGAGGCGTATGAGAAGATGTACGACACCCTCGGCGGCAAGCCGGTGCACGCCACGCTCGCGACGCACTGGGCGCGCCTCGTCGAGCTCGCCTACGCGGCCGAGCGCATGCTCGAGCTCGCAACGGATCCCGAGATCACGGCGGGGACGCGCGAGGGCGTGACCCCCGGGCTGGACAAGGCGCTGATGAAGGAGATCCGCACCATCCCGACCGAGACCCCCGACGAAGGCGTCGGCGTGGTCGAGGCGCCGAGGGGGACGCTCTACCATCACTACAAGACGGATGAGAACGGCATCACCACGGACGTCAACCTGATCGTGGGGACGACCAACAACAATGCGGCCATATCGATGTCCTTGAAGAAGGCCGCGCAGGGCATGATCAAGAGGGGCCAGGAGATCACCGAGGCGACGCTCAACCTGGTCGAGATGGCGTTCAGGGCGTACGACCCGTGCCTGTCCTGCGCCACCCACTCGTTGCCCGGGCAGATGCCGCTCGAGCTCAACGTCTATGACAGCGACGGGACGCTGCTGACGAGCAGGCGCAAGTACTGCTAGGTCAGCAGATTCTCGGCAGGAGTTCTCCGGACAGGGGGCTGAGGATTCTTCGGCCCCCTACCTTCGTGTTGAGGGTGACGAGCCCGGGATTGTCCTCGACCACCCTGCCTATGACGGCCGCCTCCCGGCCGTACTCGTCGGCCCTCGCGGCCTCCAGCACGGCGGCCGCATGGCTTTCGGGGACGAAGGCGACGAGCTTGCCCTCGTTGGCCACGTAGTAGACGTCGAAGCCCAGCATGTCGCAGGCGTCGCCGACCGCGGCATGGACGGGAACGGCGGCCTCGTCGACCTCGACGCCGACGCCCGATGCGACCGCTATCTCATTCAAGGAAGTCGCAAGACCGCCGCGCGTCGGGTCCCTCATCGCATGAATCGAGGGCGCGACGGCGAGCATGGCCTCGACCATGCGGTTGAGGGGCGCGGAGTCGCTCACTATGGAAGTGGCGAAGTCCATCCCCTCGCGCTTCGAGAGCACCGCGATGCCGTGGTCGCCGACGGCGCCGCTCAGGATGACGAGATCGCCCGGAGCGGCGTTGGAGGCCGATATGTCGACGCCGTCGGGAATCGCCCCGATGCCCGACGTATTGATGAAAACGCCGTCGGCCGAGCCCCGCTCGACGACCTTGGTGTCGCCGGCGACGACCTTGACGCCGGCCTCGGCGCAGGCGTCCCGCACGGAGGCGAGTATGCGGTGGAGGTCGTCGAGCGCGAATCCCTCTTCCAGGATGAGACCGAGGGTGATGGCGACGGGCCTCGCCCCGACCATGGAGAGGTCGTTGACGGTGCCGTGCACGGCCAGCGAGCCGATGTCGCCCCCCCGGAAGAAAAGCGGATTGACCACATAGGAGTCGGTCGTCAAGGCCAGCCTCCCGCCCGGCGCGGCGAGCACCGCCGAGTCGTCCAGGGGGTCGAGCGCCTCGTTCCCGAGATAGCGCGCGATCACGTCCTCGACGAGCTTCCGCGACGCCTCACCCCCACTCCCGTGCGAGAGTCTGATCACTTCACCCATCGTACCCCGCAACCTCCCTTACGTCCGCTGCCTGCCGACGTACTGGTAGTAAGTGGCGCAGGAACCCTCGCTCGAGACCATGCACGGCCCCACGGGGTTCTCGGGCGTGCAGGCCGCGCCGAAGAGGGCGCAGCCGGTCGGCGCCAGCTCGCCCCTCAGCACCTCGCCGCATCGGCATCCCGGCGGGTCGGGCTCGGAGACGATCTCGCGGTCGATCAGCCGCTCGGCGTCGAAGCTCGCGAACTCGTCCCTCAGTTTGAGGCCCGTCGCCTCGACCTCCCCTATGCCTCTCCACTCGGCGGTGACCTTGCGGAAAACCTCGTTCATCGCCGCCAGGGCGTTGGGATTGCCTTCCGGCCGCACGCCGCGCGTGTACTCTATCTCCACCTCGCTCCTTCCGTCCTCGAGCTGCCGGACGAGCATGAGTATCGCCTGGAGGACGTCGGCGGGTTCGAAGCCGGCTATGACGCAGGGCTTACCGTAGTCACGGGCGATGGGTTCGAGCGGCCTCGAGCCGATGATCGAGCACACGTGCCCCGGACAGATGAAGCCGTCGACCTCGGTGCCGCCCTCGATGAGCGCCCCGACGACGGGCGGCGTGACCTTGTGCAGGCTCAACACATGGAAGTTGTCGACGCCCTCAAGCGCGGCCGCCCGTATGACCGCCGCCGTCGAGGGAGCGGTGGTCTCGAAGCCGACGGCGACGAAAATCACGCGGGCCGAAGGGTTGGCCCGGGCGATCTCCAGGGCGTCGGTGATCGAGTAGACGACGCGGACGTCGGCCCCCCGCGCGCGCTTCTCCGCCAGGCTCATGCCCGAACCCGGCACTTTCATCATGTCGCCGTAAGTGGCCGTCACGACGCCCGGCATGCCGGCGAGGTGAAGTATCCGATCGATGTCCCGCCTCGAGGTCACGCAAACCGGGCAGCCGGGGCCCGACACCAGGTTGAGCCCGGCCGGCAGCATGCTGCGCAGGCCGTGACGGAAGATGGCGACGGTGTGCGTGCCGCAGAACTCCATGAGGTTCCACCGGCGCCTGGTCGCCTTCTTGATGTTTTCAGCTATGTTGCGGGCGAGGTCGCTCCCGCGGAAGGCCGAGGAGAGTTTCATTGCCCGAAGACCTTTCGCATCAGCTCGAGTGTCTCGAGCGCTTCCTTCTCATCGAGCTTGTGGATTGCGAATCCGGCGTGGACGAGGACGTAGTCGCCGACCTCGACGGGCCGGTCGACGATATCCAGGTTAATCTCCCTCACCGCCCCGCCTATGTCCGCCTTCGCCCGCGTTCCGTCCTTCTCCTTGATCAATGCCGGTATGGCCAGACACATCTTCGCTTCCTCCTAGCCGGCGCCGAGAACGGCCCGGGCCACGACGACCTGGCCGAAACTGATGCCGCCGTCATTGGCCGGCACCTGCTTGTTGATGATGACTTCGAAACCAGACTCCGAAAGAGCCGCCCTGAGTTTGTCGAGCAGATAGGCGTTCTGGAAGCAACCCCCGCTCAGCGCGACCGTGCGGAGCCCTTCGCTTCGCCCGAGGCGCCGGGCCGCCTCCTTGAGGGCTTCGACGAGCCAGTTGTGAAAGCGGGCGCTGACCCGGCCGGGGTCGATCCCCCGTGCGAGGTCACGCACCACTCCCGCGATCACCGGGGCCGTCCTTATGACCAGCGGCGCCTCCGCGGCGATCTCGACGGGGTAGGCCCGGCCTTCACTCTCATCGAGCGCCATCTCGAGCTCGATGGCCGCCTGCCCCTCGAAGGTCACGCTGCGCCGCACCCCGCACAGGGCGGAGACGGCGTCGAACAGGCGCCCGCAGCTCGACGTCACGGGCGAGTTTATGCCCTTCTCGAGGGCCGCCCTGACGATGCGGACCTCGTCCACCGGCCGGCCCAGCAGGGCGGCCAAGGCTTCGTCCGAAGGCCCGCGCGGGCCGGTCGACCCCACGCGGCGGTCGAAGACGCCGGCGTCGAGCGCGCCCCTGTCGACGGCGCTCAGGACATGGGAGAGCGCCATGCGCCACGGCTCGCGAACCGCCCGCTCGCCCCCGGGCATGCGCACCGTCTCCAGGTGCCCCGCTCGCCTGAAATCGCGGCGCGTCGCGACGAGTACTTCGCCTCCCCAGACCGTACCGTCGGGACCGTAGCCCGTGCCGTCCAGGGAAAACCCGATCACGGGGCCGTCGATACCCGCCTCGCCGAGGCAGCTCGCGATATGCGCGTGGTGGTGCTGCACGGCGAGACTCTCGACGCCGGCGAGGCCGCGGGCGTATCGCGTGCTGAGGTAGTCGGGATGGAGATCGTGCACGACGACGTCCGGCTCGACCTCGAGTATGTCCTCCATGTGCCGCACGGTCGCTTTGAAGAATTCGTACGCCTCGAGATTCTCGAGGTCGCCGATATGCTGGCTCGGGAAGACCTGATTCCCCCTGGTCAGCGCAATCGTGTTCTTGAGATGGGCGCCGCATGCGAGAATCACCCTGCCCCCCTCGTCGAGGTCTATGGGCAGGGGCACGAAGCCGCGCGACCGCCTCGAGAACACGACGTCTCCCCCGACGACGCGGACTACCGAGTCGTCGCAGCGGCACAGTATCTCCCTGTCGTGGTCGAGATAGTAATCGGCGATGTCTCCGAGCCGCCTGACGGCGTCGTCCATGTCCACGGCTATGGGTTCTTCGCTGACATTGCCGCTCGT
>JALGWA010000473.1 GCA_025774425.1 bacterium | reverse complement strand
AATACGAGAGGTTCTACACGCTGGCCGTCAACAATGTCTGGCGGGCCGCCGCGATGGCCCTGCGCACCATTGCTATTTCCAAATCCTTGCTGGCGAAGGCGTTCAGGATCGGTGACTATTCGGAGAGCGCGACCGAGATCGACGTTGCTCGCATCTTGAACGAGAAAGCAAACGAGATGGATATCCTGGCAGTAAAATACGCAGGGCCCTATAGTTCCGTACAGGAATTCGATTACGGCTCGTTCTCCTGGCGTGCCAGGTTGTGGAAGAAGGCCATGACTAATGGCTAGGAGCGGGCTTCTCAGGGGCGTTCGCCCGACGACGCTGCTCAGGTCCGTGCTCTTCACCGAAGAACTTTTGCATTTTTGCACGATCCAGGTCGCCGTCGAGGGTGCTCTCGACGGGTTCGGGCAGCCCACGATAAAGTGGGAGGATGAGACCACGGACGTGCCCTGCCGGTTGAACTGGCGGTCGGTGAACGAGCAGTTGTGGCAGTTCGAGGGAGTCGTCGCGGATTACAAGCTGTTCATGGACAACGAGGTCAATGTCCCCGAGACCAGGCAGATAGTAGACATAACGGACAAGGACGGGGTGATAGTGGACGCGGGACCATTCGACATCATATCCAGGCAGAGGTTCGACACTTCGCCTTCGGCAGGGTACCATCACCAAGAGCTGCTGCTGAAACGGGCGGCGAGGCCGGGAAGGGGCAAGGGATGAGAATCTTGGTGACGGGCGACGCCGGTTGGCTTGGCGGACACATCGCTAAACACTTGGAGGAAGAGGGGCATGTGGTGGTCGGGTTCGACCTCCTGCCGGGCAACAGGATGGTGGGCGACCTCGTCGACCTGAAGAAGGAGCACCTGGAGGGAATCGAGGCGGTCGTCCACTGCGCGGCGATAGGCGACGTGTACGTGGCGAACAGGAATCCCGCGCTGGCGTTCAAGGCGTCGGCTGAGGGGACGGCGGCCCTGGTGGCGGCCTGCCCGGAGGACCTGAGGGTATTCGTCCACATCAGCACGTGGGAGGTCTACGGGCCGCACTCTCCGCATCTGGAGGCGCTGGAGACCTCCCTCTGCAGGCCGGAGCACCCCTACGCTGCCGCGAAGCGGGCTGGGGAGCTGGCCTTGATGAGCACGATCAGGACGCCGTGGCGCATACTGAGGTTGGGGAGCGCGTACGGGCACGGGATGAGGGAGAGCTCTCTGATCTCCCGGTTCATCAAGAAAGCGAAGGGCGGGGAGCCGCTGACCATCTACGGGGATGGGAAGCAGTTCAGGCAGTGGGTGTGGACGGGGGACGTGTGCAGAGCAGTCAGTTCAGCACTGGGGGACGTCCCGAACGGGGTGTACAACGTCGTCGGAGACGAAGCAATCACCGTGCTGGAGCTTGCGGGGATCCTCGGCGGCGAGATCGTCCACCAGGAGAGGAGGGAATCGGAAGCGCCGTGCTACTTGGTGTCGAGAAGGATTTCGGGAAAGGGATAGCGGAGATTGTACGGAACGCGTGATCCGGGGAAGCACAGGGAGTCCCTCGTGAGGCTGGTGAGGGAGTCCGACGCGAAGGTCGTCGCAGAAGTAGGGGTCTACAAGTGCCTGACCGCGCTGGCGATCTTGATGAACTGCGACGTGGACAAGTACTACATGGTAGATCCTTGGAGGGACTACTGGGACTCCGGGGCCGGGGAGGCCGACCGAGGCTCCCCGAGGAGCATGGATTGGGAGGCCCTGTTCAATGCAGCACTGGAGGTCGAAATGAAGTTCCCGGCAGCAGAGGTCTTGAGGCTCCCATCGGTCAGCGCAGCGGAGATGTTCGACCCGGGAGAGCTGGACCTGGTGTTCATAGACGGAGACCACTCATACGAGGGCGCGAGGGCAGACATAGCGGCGTGGACGCCGAAGGTCAAGGAGGGCGGCATCCTGGCTGGGCACGACTACTATGCGAGATGGCCCGGGGTCGTGAGGGCCGTCGACGAGGCGTTTGAGGACTTGCACCTCATGCCGGACACGGTGTGGTGGACTCAGTTATAGTATACACGGCGATAATAGGCGACATAGACGACCTGTTGCCGGGGAAAGGGATAGCATGGGTTGATGTCCGAAAAAGAAGAAGCCCAGGGTGGGCGATAAGGCAAGTAAAAAGGCAGTTGACAGACCCAAGGAGGGAGTCGAGGCTGTACAAGATATTGAGCCACCAGTGGATCCCGGGGACGAGCATCTGGATAGACGGGACGATCCAACTGAAGGTGAGGCCAAAGGAATTGGCGCAGTACCTTGGGGAGAATGACATGGCGGCGTTCCGGCACCCGTCGAACGACTGCGCTCTGAGAGAGGCCGAGATAGTCGCCAGAGCAGGGAAGGCAACCGAAGAAGCGTTGAGGCAGGCCGAGAGGTACAGGAAGGCCGGATTCCCAGAACACTACGGGATGATGGCGTGCGGGGTTCTGGTTCGCAGGCACACCGAGGCAACAGAACGGTTCAACGACATGTGGTGGAGCGAGTACAGTCG
>JALGWA010000025.1:5760-15262 GCA_025774425.1 bacterium | reverse complement strand
ACCTTCTTCATCAATCTCACCTCCCCTGCATGAGGGATCCCGCCCGGGTACATTACTCCGGGCGGGCGAGGCAGCCACGCGGCGCGGGCTCATGCACCTCGCCCGGCACATGGTCCGCGGTGCGGTCTACGTCACATCCTGCCCCGCTTGATCCGAGCTTACACCAAGCGGGCGAAGGAAGTCAAGCTCCTTTTTTGCGAACCATGGGAACGCCCACGGACGGAGTGCGCGCTCCTCGGGCTCGGCGGGGCCGGTGCGCACGCGGCCGGACGCCCCTCGCGCCTAGTTCGCGCTTGACAGGGCCTTTGGCCTGGCCTATACTGCTTTCATGTCTGCTGACCTCTGTTAATGATTCGCCCTCAACAGTTGCAGGAGTAGAACATGGCTTCAGGCAAGTGCAAGCACAGATGGAAGATGACCAACGTCAAGTACGGCTTCCTGGTCAATGAGAAATGCTATCATTGCGGCATGCTCCGCACCTATTTCACCTTCGAGGACGTGCCGCCCAAGGAAGAGCACAAGGAGGGCGAGCACTACTGGAACTACGCGGGAAGCGCCCAGTCGATAAAGTTCGACATGGAATGCGCCGAGTGCGGCGAGACGGTCACCTTCGAGAAGCTGATGGGCCTGATGCAGTGCATGTACTGCGACGAGCGCTGCTATTTCAACATCATGTCCAGGATCTGCGAGTCCCAGAACATCTGGGTCTATGGAGCGATTTCCTTCGATGTCGGCCAGGACGCCGACCTCGCGTCGGAGAAACTCGTTGTCTTGACGGATTACTTCACATCGAGGCTCCACACGCCGGGCAAGAAGATCATCGTCCTGCCCGGGTCGCTGAGAAAGAACGAAGAGACGTGCCACGGCCTCATACTCAAGGACGTGGGCATGCTCAGCCTCGAACCGGAAGAGGCCGCTTAGGCGAAACAGGAGGCATGGCAGTGACAGTAAAGGAACTTGCGCAGAAGGTGAACCTCAAGGCCGTCAACGACATTCATGATAAGGAAGTCCACGGTGTCTTCATCTCCGACATGCTGAGCGACGTGATGGCGGGGGCCAAGGCGGGCAACGTGTGGGTGACGGTGCAGACCCACAAGAACACGGTGGCCGCCGCCAACCTGGTCGACATCTCCGCGATCATAATCGCCCGCGGCAAGTCGGTGCCCGAAGACACCATGCAGATGGCGAATCGTGTCGGGCTCACGGTGTTCACCACCGACCTCGATTCGTTCCAGGTCGCGGTACAGCTTTACGAGGCGGGAATAAAACCCTGAACATAGAGCCCACGGTCGCGCCGTGGGCATGAGCATCCCGGCAGGGAGAGAGCGGCGCGCGCCGACGCCGCCCGGTCCGGGACCGTCTACGCGCTCAGAGAGGCAAGCCGTTGGCCGTACTGTCCGTTCTGGTTCTGGAAACCCGGAAGAAGCACCGTGATCGTCTGCGGGGGAAACTGGGCGCGGCCGGCTACGAGGTGAGGCTTGCCGAGAGCGGCCCGGCCCTGATCTCAGAAGTCGCAGCGGCTCGGCCGCATGCCGTGGTCCTCGACATCGACCTGCCCGGCGGCGACGGCCTGCATGTCCTCAAGGCCGTCCACGACGCCGCTCCCGACCTTCCCATAATCGTGGAAGCCGGGGAGCCCACGGTCGAAGAGGCCGTCGAGGTGATGAGGCGCGGAGCCTTCAACTACATCTCCAAGCGCAGCCCCGTCGAGACGCTGCTGCATGTCCTCTCGCAGGCGCTCGAGAGGGAGCGCATGGAGGCCGAGACCAAGGAGAAGGCCAGGGAGCACAAGATACGCACGTTCGACGACCCGGCGAGCCTCGCGGTCGTCGACCGCATCCTCGCGAGGCACCATTACTCGGACTCGATGCTGATTTCATACATGCAGGACGTACAGCAGGAATTGAGGTACCTGCCGCAGGAGGCCCTGAGGTTCATCGCCCGCAGGCTCAACGTCTCGCTTCCCAGGGTCTACGGCATAGCGACTTTCTACAAGTCCTTCAGCCTGAAGCCGCGGGGCAAGTATGTCATACAGGTGTGCATGGGGACGGCATGCCACGTGCGCGGCGGCGGGAGGATACTCGAGAGTTTCGAGCGCGAGCTCGGCGTGCCCGCGGGTGAGACGACCTATGACGAGCGCTTCTCCCTGGAGTCGGTGAGATGCGTCGGCTGTTGCGGCCTGGCGCCCGTCTTCATCATAAACGGGAAGTTCTACGGCAACATGACCCAGGAGCAGGTTCCCAGGATCCTGGCGAAGTATGAATAGACCCGGCGCAGGCCGGAAGGATGGAGGTTGATGGCGACTACGACCCGGCTGGCCTCACTGGCCGATCTCGAGGCCCTGAGGAAACGGCTCGTCCAGGCGCATGATCCCAAGGCGGTGAGCATTTCCATCTGCGCGGGTACCGGGTGCCGGGCGCACGGCAGCATGGACCTGTTCGACGAGTTCCGCCGGCAGCTCGAGGAGCGGGGCCTCGAGCATGTCGAGTTGAGGGCGACCGGCTGCCACGGCTTTTGCGAGCGTGGGCCGCTCGTCGTCATCTTCCCCAAGAAGATATTCTATCACGGCGTCGAGGTGAGGCATGTCGCCGAGATAATCGAGAAGACCGTCCGGCAGGGCGAGGCCATCGAGTCGCTGCTCTACAAGGACCCCGTGACGGGCGAGGTCTGCCTCCTCGAGGACGAGGTGCCGTTCTACGCCAGGCAGCAGCGCATCGTTTTCCGCAACAACGGCAAGATCGACCCGACGAGCATCGAGGACTACATCGCCGTCGGCGGCTACGGCGCGCTCGCCAAGGCCTTGGGCGGCATGAAGCCGGCCGGGATAATCGGCGAGATAAAGAAGTCGGGGCTCAGGGGCCGTGGGGGCGCGGGCTTCCCGACGGGCGTCAAGTGGGAATTGTGCCGCAAGCAGCCCTCGGAGGAGAAATACATAATCTGCAACGGCGACGAAGGCGACCCGGGCGCCTTCATGGACCGCAGCATCATGGAGGGCGATCCCCATGCCGTGCTCGAGGGCATGACCATCGGCGCCTTCGCCATCGGCGCACGCAAGGGTTTCATCTACGTGAGGGCGGAGTACCCGCTCGCCGTCTCCAATCTCACCTGCGCGCTCGAGCAGTCACGCGAGGTCGGGCTGCTCGGGGAGAACATACTCGGGAGCGGTTTCGATTTCGATGTCGACATAGTGCGCGGCGCAGGCGCCTTCGTCTGCGGCGAGGAGACGGCGCTCATGGCCTCGGTGGAGGGACGCGAGGGAAGGCCCAGGCCGCGGCCGCCGTTCCCGGTCGAGTGCGGCCTCTGGGGCAAGCCGACCAACATCAACAACGTCGAGACCTGGGCCAACGTGCCCCCGATCATAGAGAAGGGCTCGGACTGGTACGCCTCGCTCGGCACGGCGAAGAGCAAGGGCACCAAGGTCTTCTCGCTGGTCGGCAAGGTCAAGAACACCGGGCTCATAGAGGTGCAGATGGGGACTACGCTCCGGGAGATAGTCTACGACATCGGGGGAGGCGTCCTCAAGGACAAGGAGCTCAAGGCGGTGCAGACGGGCGGCCCCTCCGGCGGCTGCATCCCGGCCCATCTGATCGACGTGCCGGTCGATTTCGAGGAACTGGCCAAGGCCGGCTCCATCATGGGCTCCGGCGGGCTCATAGTCATGGACGAGGACACGTGCATGGTGGACGTGGCGCGGTATTTCGTCGAGTTCCTGGAAGAGGAATCCTGCGGCAAATGCACTCCGTGCCGGGAGGGCGTCAAGCGCATGCGCGAGATCCTGACGCGGATATGCGGGGGCGAGGGCCGGCCCGGCGACATCGACCTCCTCGAGGAGCTGGCGATCGCCGTCAAGGAGGCGTCGCTCTGCGGGCTCGGTTCGACGGCGCCCAACCCGGTGCTGACGACGCTCAACTACTTCAGGGACGAGTACGAGGCGCATATATTCGACAAGCGGTGTCCCGCCAAGGTGTGCAAGGCGCTGATCGTGTACAGGGTGGTTCCCGAGAAGTGCACGGGCTGCCAGAGGTGCGTGAGGGCGTGTCCCGTCAACGCGATCTCGGGACCGCGCTCGCAGCCGCACAATCTCGACCAGTCCAAGTGCATAAAGTGCGGAGCGTGCTACGAGGTCTGCCGGTTCGACGCGATCGCCGGCGACGCAATCTACGTGGAGTGAGACAGGTGGCGGCTGACAGGGTCAATATCGTCATAGACGGAAAGAGGTGCAGCGGCCTCCGGGGACAGACCGTGCTCGAGGTCGCCAGGGACCACGGCATCGACATCCCGACGCTCTGCCATCACGAGGCGCTGACGCCGGCCGGCTCGTGCAGGGTGTGCGTGGTGGAAGTGACGCTGGGAAAGCGCACGCGCACCATGGCCTCGTGCGTCACACCCATCGAGCAGGGGATGAAGGTCGTCACGGACTCCGAGAAGATCCGGAGCGTGAGAAGGATGGTCGTCGCGCTCCTCCTGGCGCGTTGCCGGGACCTCGATGTCATCAAACAGGCGGCCAAGCGCGTCGGTCTCAAGAAAAACCCGTTCCCGGAGGAGGACGGCGACTGTTTCCTGTGCGGCATGTGCGTGCGCGCCTGCAGCGAGATAGTCGGCGTCGGGGCCATAGGTTTCGCCAATCGCGGGCCCGACAGCGAGGTGGTGTCGCCTTTCAGCGTCGAGTCCAGCGTGTGCATCGGATGCGGCACCTGCGCGACCATATGTCCGGCGAGGACGTTCACACTGGAGAAGGTCTTCAAGAGAAGGAGCATGCATACGACGGGCGGCAAGCGGGATATCTTCCGCTGCACCGTCTGCGAGAATCACTACACGGGGGCTTGAGCGGCTCCCCGGAGGAGGATCGATGGCCGACGGGCCTTGTGGAGACGAGCGGAAAGCCGTGAAGGTGGGCGTCGTAGTCTGCGAGTGCGGCGGTGAGATAAAGCGCTCGGTGGACCTCGCGGCCCTGGAGAAAGGCATCGCGGCCGATCCCGTCGTCGCCGGTGTGTTCAGGATCAACTACCCTTGCTCGGCGAAGGGGCTGGCGGCGGTCGGCGAGGCGATAAGCAAGCGCGGCCTGTCGCGCATGGTGATCGCCGGCTGCAGCGAGCGCCTCTTCGGAAGGTTGTTCAGGGAGGCGCTGTCGGGCTTCGGCATAGACCCTTCCTTCGTCGGCTTCGCCAACATAAGGGACGGCATGGCTCCGGGCGGCGCCGGCGGCAGGAAGGCGGGCACGGCCAAGGCCCTCAATCTGGTCCGGATGGCGGCGGCGAGCATGGCCGAGGCCCTGAGGGTCGAGGTGCTGGAAGCCGGGATAAAGCCGCTCTGTCTGGTCCTGGGCGGCGGAGTCGCGGGCATGGCGGCGGCCGGGGCCGTCGCGACGAGGGGAGTCAAGACGGTCCTCGTCGAGAAGGAGAAAGAGCCCGGCGGGCTCCTCAGGAGCCTGAACGCCGTCTTTCCTTCCTACAGGCGTGCAGACGAGTTCATCGGGGCCATGCTCGATGAGATCGCAGGCGATCTCGTCGAGATGGTGACCGGTGCGGAGGTCGAGTCGGTGACCGGCCACGTCGGAAACTACGAGGTCACGCTGACGGGAGGCAGGAAGATCGAGGCCGGGGCGATCGTCGTGGCCACAGGCGCTTCGGTTCTCTCGCCCGACGGCCTCTTCGGCTACGGCGACAACGACATCGTCGTCACCCAGATGGAGTTCGAGCACATGCTCGAAGGGGACAAGCAGCCCGGCGGCAAGATCGTGATGATCCAGTGCGTCGGCTCCCGCAATCCGGAACGGCCTTACTGCTCGCGCATCTGCTGCACGGCGTCGATAAAGAACACCATTCTCCTCAAGGAGAGATACCCGTCGGCGGAGGTGACCATACTCTCGCGCGGATTCGCCGAGTACGCCGGCGACCTCGACCGCGCCAGGGACATGGGGGTCAAGATCATCCGCTACACGCCCGAGAGGCCGCCGGTCGTCGGCGGGAACAGCGTCGAGGTGTTCGACACCATATCGGGGATGGAGACGACGATCCCATGTGACCTCGTCGTGCTCGCCGCCCCCATCGTCCCGTCGGAGTCGACGAGGGCCCTGGCGGCGAAGCTCCGGCTTCCGACGGACGAGTACGGTTTCCTGATCGAACCCCAGCCCAAGCTGAGGCCGGGGGAGTTCGTACCAAGGGGCATATACGTGGCGGGCTCCGCCCACTGGCCCTGCACGATCACCGAGGCCGTAGTCCAGGGCTACAGCGCCGGCTCGCGGGCGTTCGACCTCATAAACGCGGGCAAGGTTTCGAAGTCGGCGTTCGTCGCCGGGATGGAAGAGGACCTGTGCCGGGGCTGCAGCAGGTGTTGCGAGGTCTGCATGCACGGTGCGATAGAGATGGTCGAAGCCGAGGACGGCATGAAGCGCGCGCTCCACATGCCCATACAGTGCACGGGCTGCGGCGTCTGCGTGTCGGTGTGTCCTTCGGGCGCCCTGTCGCTCAAGTACGCGACGTGGAGGCAGGTCGGTTCGGCGATCGAGGCGATTGTATAAGACATGGCGGGATCGAAGAGGGAGAAGAGAGCCGGAGTGAAGGTGAAGAAGGCGGCCGGGAAGACCCGGTCCGGGAAGCGGCGGGCGGGAAGGCGGCCGGGGAAGGCGCAGGCCAAGGGGGCGACGGGCAGGAGGGCCGGCGCCGGGCCGAGGCTCGCCATAATAGCCTGCACGTGGCATCCGCTCGAGTCCATCGAGAACGCGGCCAGGGAGGGCTACACGTATGGTCCGGATATCCTCGTCCTGCCCGTCAGGTGCACGGGCGCCGTGACCGTCGCCAACATCCTGAGGCTCTTCGCCAAGGGCCTCGAGGGGGTTCTCGTCCTCGGCTGCAAGGAGGGCGACTGCCATTACTTCAACGGGAGCGAACGCTGCGGCGAGATCATCGAGGAGACGAGGGAGATACTCGAGTGGGGCGGCATCGCCCCTGAGAGACTCGGCTTCACCTTGATATCGGGAAGCGAGGGCAGGAACTTCGAGGACGCCCTCGACGCCTACATGAAGGACTTGAAGAAGACTCGCGGGAGGAGGAAGCGTGTCGCTTAAGGCGGTGATCGCCGAGACCAGGGCTTACTACTGCCTCGAATGCGGCATCTGCACCGGCACGTGCCCGGTGTCGAGACACAACCCGGCCTATTCGCCCAGGGCGATGGTCGAAGGCGCTCTCCTCTTCGACGAGGGCGAGACCTTGTGCGCCGACGACCTCTGGAGTTGCCTGACCTGCGGCACGTGCAATCTGAGATGCCCCTCGACCGTCGACTACACGGCCTTCATGGCCGCCCTGCGCGGGAAGGCGAGAGCCCTGGGCCGGGAGGGGACGTGCACGCATGCCGAGACACTGACGGCGCTCGCCGCCCTGCAGACGGTCAAGGACTTCAGGAAGCCGAGGGCCTGGCTCGGCGAGGGCGCCAAGGTGAGAACCAAGGGGAGCACATACTACTTCTCGGGATGCCTGCCGTACCTCGACGTCGTATTCCGCGAAATCGGCTTCCGGGGCAGGGCCGTAGGCAACGCCTCCGTGAGGCTCCTCAACGCCGCGGGCATCGTCCCGGCCGTGAGCGAGCAGGAGGTGTGCTGCGGGCACGACTCCTATTGGACGGGGGATGCCGGGATCGTAGACTACTTCGCGAGGCGCAACATCGCGGCCATAAAGAAGACCGGCGCTAAGCGCGTGGTGTTCTCATGCCCCTAGGGGTATTACATGTTCAAGCACGTGTATCCCCGGATGGGGATCTGGGTTCCGTTCGAGATCGTGCATATCCTGACCGTGCTCGCGGCGAAGGTGGACAAGCTCGGGTTCGCGCCGGTCGAGAGGACGGTCACCTATCACGACCCCTGCCGGCTCGTCAAGTTCGACGACGTGTTCGACGCGCCGCGCGAGCTCCTCTCGGCCGTTCCCGGCCTCGAGGTCGTCGAGATGGGGCGGAACGGCAAGGACGCCCTCTGTTGCGGCTCGTCCAACTGGGTGAGCTGCACGCGTGTCAACAAGAAGATACAGGTCGAGAGGCTCGACGAGGCCGCGGGCACGGGGGCGGCGACGCTGCTCACCGCCTGTCCCAAGTGCAACATCCACTTGAGATGCGCGGCGCGGGACGAGCAGGAAAAGGCGACAATGGAGATCGTCGACATACAGACGTTTCTGGTGGAATCGCTTGGAGGTTCGAGACGTGCAACCTAAGGTCGCGGTGATCGGAGGCGGGATTGCGGGCATTCAAGCCGCGCTCGACCTCGGCGAGATGGGCGTCCACGTCTATCTCATCGAGAAGAAGCCCAGCATCGGCGGGGTGATGTCGCAGCTCGACAAGACCTTCCCGACCAACGATTGCTCCATATGAATCCTGGCGCCCAAGATGCTGGAGGCCGGTCGGCATCCAGAGGTTGAGATTCTCGCCTACACGGACGTCGTGGGCATGAAGAAGAAGGGCGGCGGTTTCGCGCTCAGGGTGAACAGGCGCGCCCGCTACGTCAAGGAGGACGTCTGCAACGCCTGCGGCCTGTGCGTCGCCAAGTGTCCGGGCAGGGCCCCCGACGTGTTCGACACCGGGCTGCGCAAGCGCACGGCCATTTACCTGTACTTCTCCCAGGGCATTCCGGCGGTGATGACCATAGACCCGGACGCCTGCATCTACCTGACCAAGGGCAAGTGCCGCGTGTGCGAAAAGCGCTGCGACAAGGGGGCCATCGACTTCGACATGAAGGACGTCCGCATGACCCTCGAGGTCGACGCCGTGATCGTGGCGACGGGCCTGGACATGTTCGACCCCACGCCGCTCACGCATTACGGCTACGGCAGGCTCGCCAATGTCATCACCGGCATCCAGTACGAGCGCCTGATCAACGCCACCGGTCCGACCGGCGGCCATCTCTACCGGCCTTCCGACGGGAAGCTGGCCAAGAAGGTGGCCTACGTGCAGTGTGTCGGATCGCGCGATCTCAACTACTGCGACTACTGCTCGAGCGTGTGCTGCATGTACTCGATAAAGGACGCCATGCTGGCGCGCGAGCACGATCCCGAGAGCGATTCCTACATCTTCCATACCGACCTGCGCAACGTGGGCAAGTGGTTCCAGAAGTACGAGAAGCGCGCGGCGGAGGAATACGGAGTGAACTTCATCCGCGGGAGGGTGGCCGAGATCGAGGAGGACGGGAACAAGGACCTCCTCCTCTGGTACGAGGACACGCGCGAGCGGAAGGTCAAATCGATGAAGGTCGAGATGGTCGTGCTGGCGACGGCCGCCATGCCTTCCAGGAGCGCCGCGGAGCTCGCCAAGATCCTCGGAATCAAGACCGACCGGTACGGCTTCGTCGAGACCGTGCCCGGGTCGCCGGCCGACACCACCGTCAAGGGCGTATTCGCCTGCGGATTCTGCAAGCGGCCGTGTGACATCCCCGAGGCCGTGAGCCAGGCGAGCGCCGCGGCCCAGCGCGCCGCGGCGCATGTGAAGAAGGCGGTTGCGGTATGACGGCGAAGAAGAAGCGGAA
>JALGWA010000025.1:0-5753 GCA_025774425.1 bacterium | reverse complement strand
CGGCCGGGCCCGGCGGCAGGCAGACGGGCGCGAAGCGGCGCAAACCGAAGCAGGCGGGCGCGATCGCGCGGGCCGGGGACGCCGACCTCGTGCAGGCCGAGCTGGGGTTTCCTCCGGCCGGCGGCGGGGCGGGAGACGCCAAGGCCGGGGCCGGCAAGCCGGGCGCGGCCCGGGCGAAGAGCGAGCGCGGTGGAGGGGAGGATCTCAGGATAGGCGTCTTCGTCTGCAACTGCGGCACCAATATCGCCGGTTTCCTCGACTGCAAGGCCGTCGCGGAGTATGCGAAGACGCTGCCCGGCGTCACCTTCGTGCGGGAGAATCTGTTCTCATGCTCGGAGGCCGGGGCCAACGACATCAGGAACGCAATAGTCGAGAACAACTTGAACCGGGTGGTCGTGGCGGCTTGCACGCCCATCACCCATGAGCCGACGTTCAGGGCCGTGTGCGAGCAGGGCGGCATCAATCCCTATTACTTCGAGTTCGTGAATATCCGCGAACACTGCTCCTGGGTGCACAAGGAGATAAGGGAGGATGCGACCGAGAAAGCCAAGGACCTCATAAGGATGGGCGTGGCGCGGGCGGCGCATCTCGAGCCCATGGAGCCGATCAGCGGAAAGGTGGAGAGGTCCGCGCTCGTCGTCGGCGGCGGGGTGTCCGGCATGACCATCGGCCTCGAGCTCGCCGGCAGGGGCTTCGACGTCATTCTCGTCGAGAAAGAGAAGGAGCTGGGCGGCCTCGTGGGGCGCCTCGGGGTTCTGCATCCCCGCGGCGTGAAAGGTGCGGACTACGCCCGGGGCCTCGCCCGGCGGGTGGAGAGGCACAAGAAGATCTCCGTCCACAAGTCGACCACCGTGACCGCGGTCGCCGGCTATATCGGCGAGTACAAGGTCACGCTGTCTTCGCTCGATGAGCCCGTGACGGCGGGCATGATCATACTCGCGACGGGCGCCGAGCCGCTCATTCCCGAGGGTCTCTTCGGCTTCGACTCCAAGCGCGTCATCACGCAGATGCAGATGGAGAGGCTGCTCGAGTCGAAGAAGGCGGCGGGCAAGAAGATCGTCATGATCCAGTGCGTCGGCGCGCGCGAGCGCGGGCGGCTCTACTGCTCGAAGATATGCTGCATGACGGCCGTGAAGAACGCGCTCATCGCGGTGGAGCGGCAGCGGGCCGATGTCACCGTGCTCTACCGCGACATCATGTGCTGCGGCATGGACGAGAGACTGATGCGGGAAGCCAAGCGGGCGGGCGTCAAGTTCGTGAACTTCGCGGCTGAGGAGCCGCCCGTCGTCGAGAACGGGAGGGTCAAGGTCAGGGCGGCGGTGCTCGGCAGGGAACTGGACATCCCGGCCGACCTCGTCGTGCTGTCGACGCCGCTCGTTCCCGCGGCCAGCAACGCCGACCTCTCGAAGCTTCTCAAGGTGCCTCTCGACGAGTACGGGTTCTTCCTCGAGGGCCATGTCAAGCTCAAGCCGCTCGACTTCTCGACGGACGGCATATTCGTCTGCGGGACGGCCAGGTGGCCGGCGGGCATAGAGGAATGCGTCGAGCAGGCCGTCGGGGCGGCCTCGCGCGCCTCGACCTTCCTCGAGAAGGGTGAGGTCAGGGTCGAGCCCATAGTGTCGGTGATAGAAGACGAGGACGCCTGCAGGGGTTGCGGCCTGTGCGTCGCCGTGTGCCCTTACGGCGCCATCGAGCTCGTCCAGACCGACCGGGGCACGAAGGCGCGCACCATCGAAGTCGCCTGCAAGGGTTGCGGCACCTGCGGGGCGACGTGCTACAAGCGCATAGTCAGAATGAATCATTTCACCGACGAGCAGCTCCTCGCCCAGGTGAGGGCTGCGTTCCGGAAATAGGATGAACGGGAGCGGCAAGGAGGAGTCGATGGCGTACAAGCCCAAGATCATCGCGTTCTGCTGCCGCTGGTGAGCATACAGCGCCGCAGACCTCGCCGGGGTTGCGAGGCTTCAGTATCCGCCTGACATCCGGGTCATCAGGGTGATGTGCTCGGGCCGGGTGGATCCCTATATGATGATCGAAGCGTTCATCGCGGGCAGCGACGGCGTTTTCATCGGCGCATGCAAGAAGGGCGAATGCCATTACTCGACGGGCAACCTGCATGCGGCCGGCAGGGTGATGCTGGTCCGTAAGGTGCTGGAGGCGGCGGGAATCAACCCGGACAGGCTCGTCATACGATACATGTCGGCGGCCGAGGCCAACAAGTTCGTCGAGTACACGACCGGCTTCCAGAAGGCGATCTCGGACCTGGGGCCGCTCGGCGGGCCCGAAGGCATATCGGGGGACGACCTCGCCGTCAAGCTCGAGGCGGCCAAGGCGGCGCTCGAGGGCAAGAAGCTCAGGTGGGTGGCCGGCAAGCTCGTCGAGTTCCAGGAGAAGAGCAATCTCTACGGTGAGAACTTCACCGGGCATGAGATAAGGCGGCTCATCGAGGAGACGGCCGCGGACGAGTGCAGGCTGCGCGAGATGCTCGCGCGCCTGGAGGCCGGCCCGGCGTCGGTCGTGGAGCTGGCGGCGGCGATGAAGCAGCCGGCGCGGATCGTCCTGAGAAGCATGGCCGATCTCAGGCGGATGGGTCTGGCGGAACTCGACGGCGTGGACGGAAGGACGGTGCGGTGGCGCGCCGTCGCGGAACCGGAAATCGCTTATGAGTAAGGAAGAAGCGAACATCGAGGCGAAGAGGCGTGAAGTGATCGTCGTGGGGGGAGGAGCGGCCGGGATGCGTTCGGCGCTCGAGGCGGCCGCCGGCGGCGCCAAGGTCTACCTCGTCGAGCGATCGGCCTTCCTCGGGGGTGATCTCCTCAAGGCCGACAGGGTCGCGCCGGAGGACCTGCCGGCGATCTGCGCGTCTTCGAAGATGATAGGCGAAGTTCTGGGCAACCCCGCCATAGAGGTTTACACCAACTCGACGCTGGGGCGGGTCTCGGTCAAGGACGGCCGGGTGAAGGCCCGCATAAGCATGTCGGCGAGGAGAGTGAGCGCCGAGTGCACCGCCTGCGGCAAGTGCCTGCTCGTCTGCCCCATCAAGCCCTACGACACCTACAACGAGGGCCTGATGCTGAGGACCGCCATCGACTTCCAGGGCCCGCGGGAGTTCGGCTGGACCTACAACATCGAGAAGGAGACGCCCGCCTGCCAGGAGCGCTGCCCCGTGCACATCGACATGAGGCGTTACGTCGGCCTCATCGCGCAGGGGCGCTACGAGGAGGCGATCGGCGTGATCCGGGAGAAGAATCCGCTCCCGGCGGTGTGCGGCCTCGTGTGCCCGCATCCCTGCGAGTCCGTCTGCAACAGGGGCCATCAGGACGAGCCGGTCGCCATCGATGCCCTCAAGCGATTCGTCGCCGGCTACGAGATCGAGATGCGCAAGGCCGGCAAGATGGCGCCTCCCAAGCGGGCGAAGGACAAGAAGAAGAAAGTGGCCGTCGTCGGCGCCGGGCCGGCGGGCCTCACGGTCGCCCACGACCTCGCCCTCGAAGGCTATCGATGCACCATATTCGAAGAGGCTCCCGTTACGGGAGGAATGCTGTACCTGTGCATTCCCGAGTACAGGCTGCCGCGTGACATCTTGATGAGCGACATCGACTATATCAAGGACCTCGGCGTCGACATAAAACTCGAGACGCCGCTCACCAGGGACTTCACGGTGGACGACCTCTTCAAGCAGGGCTACAAGGCCGTCTTCCTCGGGGTGGGTGCGCATGCGGGCCTCAAGCTGCGTGTGCCGGGGGAGGACGACTACGAGGGCTTCCTCGACTGCATCAAGTTCCTGCGGGCGGTCAACCTGGGCGACAAGACCAAGCCCGGCAACAAGGTCATAGTCATCGGCGGGGGCAACTCGGCCATCGACTCGGCCCGGACGGCGATAAGGCTGGGCTGCGAGGAGGTCACGATTCTCTACCGGCGGTCGAGGCGGGAGATGCCCGCCAACCCGTGGGAAGTCGACGCCGCGGAGGAGGAGGGCGTCAAGATACACTATCTCGCCGCGCCGGTGAAGATACTCGGCAAGGGCGGCAAGGTCGCGGGCATGGAATGCACGCGCATGGAGCTCGGCAAGCTCGACGCCAGCGGCAGGAGGCGGCCGGTTCCCGTCGCCGGCTCGGAGTTCACGGTCGAAGCCGACCTCATCATCCCGGCGATAAGCCAGCAGCCCGACATATCCTTCCTGCCCGACGACCACGGCTTCGAGATCTCGCGCTGGAACTCGTTCGTCATAAACGAGAGCACGGGGGAGACCAACCGCGAAGGCGTCTTCGCCGGCGGCGACGACGTCACCGGTCCGGCGACGGTCATAGAGGCCATCCAGGCGGGGCACATCGCGGCGCAGCACATGAAGGAGTATCTGGAGTAGATGAAGAAGCCCAAGTACATACCGGAGTTCAAGGACATCCCCTCGCCGCGGGCCGAGATGCCGGAGCTCCCGCTCGAGGAGAGGCACCTCAACTTCAAGGAGGTCGAGCTCGGTCTGTCCGAGGAGCAGGCGCTCGCCGAGGCCTCGCGCTGCCTCAGCTGCCGGAGGTGCATAGGCTGCGGTCTGTGCCTCGCGGAGTGCGACGACTGCGCCGTCGTGTACGAGGAGGAGTCGGCCGAGCTCACGCTCGAAGCCGATGCCCTCATCTACGCGGCCGACGGGGATGCCTTCAACCCGAGGTCGAAGCGCGATCTCGGCTACGAGAACTCCGCCGACGTCATAACCAGCATCGAGTTCGAGCGTCTGGCGAGCGCGACCGGGCCGTTCGGCGGCGTGATCTTGAGGCCCTTCGACGGGGAGGTGCCGAAGCGCATCGCCTTCATCCAGTGCGTCGGCTCGCGCGAGGAGGGCATAGGGGCGAACTTCTGCTCGACGGTCTGTTGTTCGCGTACGCTCTCCCAGGCGCGGAGGGCGCGTGAGATGATCGGGGATGCGGAGGTCACGGTGTTCCACAGGGGCATGCGCCCCGTCGGCAAGGACGGCGAGCGTGTGCTCACGGGGCTCATGGCGGAGACCTGGACGGAGTTCGTCGCCGGAGAGGTCCAGGAGGTGACCGAGGATCCGGGGACGGGCAACGTCAAGGTCAAGGCGGCGACGGACGGCGGCGTCGCCGAGCGGGAGTTCGACCTCGTCGTGCTCGCCGTCGGCGTGCGGGCGGTGCGCGAGTTCGGTTCCGTGGCCCGCAGGGCGGGGCTGGGGACCAATCGCTACAAGTTCGTCGACCTCAAGCCGGGCGGGCTGGTCTCGGCCGAGGGACCCGTGTACATGGCGGGCGACTCCCTGGGGCCCGGCACGGTCGCACGCGGCATGGTCGAGGCGATGGCGGCCGCATCGAGGGCCCTGGCCAGGGTCGGTGCGGGCGAAGCCGCCGCGTGGGACGATGCCGGGGGCGGCGGCATGGCCGTCTTCGCCTGCCGTTACGGGCTCGATCTCTTCGGAATCGGAGCCGGGGCGGTCGAGGACCTCGAGAGCGGAGGGACCCGGGTCGAAGGCCTCTTCCCGCTGCTGTGCTACAAGCGTGGCAGGGAAGCCATGGCGGCCGCAGCCGGTCGCGGGGACCGCATCGTCGTCGTGGGCTGCCATGAGGGGAGTCACGAGAGCATGTTCGAGCGTATGCTCGGCCTCGCGCCGGGCGGCGTGACCGTAGTCGGCAGGGCGGAGGTGGAGGGCTCGGGCGGGGACCTGCCGCGGGCGCTCGCCGCCGCTGTGGAGAGAGGCGGGACAGCGCCGGCGCCGGTCGGGAGCGGGCCGGTCGCCGTCCTGGGCG
>JALGWA010000472.1 GCA_025774425.1 bacterium | reverse complement strand
TCATGTCGACTATGTCGCCGGGTCTGCACTCCCGGTCGGAATGCGCCGAGATTATCTTCTCGATCAGCGTGGAGCCCATGTCGACCTCCCGAGGTGAAGGCGGCTTCCGGCCGCCGCTACAGGTTGGCGATCACGGCGTCCGTGACCTGCGTGGTCGTCGCCGCGCCCTGCTTGATGACGTCGGGGCCGCCCGGAAGCTTCATCATGTCGTATGTCCTGACCTTGCCCTCCTCGATCACCGCGGCAATGGCCCCGCGGATCCTCGCGGCCTTGTCGGTCTCGCCGACATGGTCGAGCATCATGCATGCGCTGAGGATCATCGCCATTGGATTGACTATCGGCGGGTCGAGGTTCTCATACTTGGGCGCCGACCCGTGAGTCGGCTCGAATATGGCGCAGGTCTCGCCGATATTGCCGCTGCATGCAAAGCCGAGGCCGCCGACGAGGCCGGCGAACCCGTCGGAGACGATGTCCCCGAACATGTTGCCGGAGACGATGGCCCCGTAGTCCTCCGGGTTCTTGGTCAGCCACATCATCTGAGCGTCGATGTTGGTGTTCCAGAGTTCTATGTCGGGGTAGTCCTTCTGGACCGTCCTGGCCGTCTCCAGCATCATCCCGGAAG
Source organism: bacterium (assembly GCA_025774425.1). Lineage (GTDB taxonomy): Bacteria > Arandabacterota > Arandabacteria > Arandabacterales > JALGWA01 > JALGWA01. The sequence goes on along the minus strand of JALGWA010000472.1, from coordinate 1,763 downwards.
TCTCCCGGATGACATTCGGCTTCTCGCATACGGTCACGGACCTGTATCCCTTCTTCCTCGCATACTCGAACGCCGCTTCGACTATCCTGCGGCAGGCCCCGCGCGTGAAGATCCGCGTCGACACGGCGAGGTCCGGCCCCGGGACGTCCTTGAAGGCCGCCATCTTCGGGTGGGTCTCGAGGGCCTTCCTGACTTCGGGCGGCGGGTCGGTCCATTCGACGCCGGCATAGAGGCCCTCGGTGTTCTGGCGGAAGATGGCCACGTCCACGACGGGTTCCTCCGTGCCGCCGTCCGCCGCCTTTCTCACGAAGTTGAGCGGGTTGCCCTTGAACGTCCGGCATGGTCTCAGGCAGATGTCCAGATTGAAATGCTGCCTCAGCCCGACGATGGGGCTGTAGTAGACATGGCCCTTGTCCTTGAGCTCGCGCGAGAGCTCCCGGTCGGCTTCGGTCTTGGGTTTGGAAGTGATGGCGCCGAAGAGACCGAGCCGGTGCTCGGTGAGAAGATCCAGTGTTCTCTGCGGCAGGGGATTGCCCTCTTTCACCCAGAACTCCCAGCCGATGTCGGCGTGGACATACTCGGCTTCGAAGCCCACAGCGTCGAGAACACGAACGGCCTCAGGGAGCACCACCTTGCCGATGCCGTCTCCCGGCATGGTAACGATCTTGCGACCGGGCATGAATTCACCTCCGGAATAGGATGTGTAATTGCGACCCAGGTTGAAGCCGGCGACCCGCCCGTGACGGGCCCTGCCGTGTCAGAATAAGAGACGTCCCGACTTGAACCGCTTTATTCTATAATACTATTATCGGGTGTCAACCGTTCTCGACCCGATTTCTCGACGGCGGAGGTGACGGGCTTGCTGAGGTCGGTCAAGGGTGACGATGCGGCCGGGGTATTCGCCGGCCATTACGGAATCGCGCTGCCGGGCCGGCCCGGCCAGGCGCCGGCGCTGGGCCTCCTCGAGGCGGTCGTCCCCCGGAATGCTTCCGCCTTCCCCTCGAAGTGGTGACGGGGCACCTCGAAAGCGGCCTCGGCGGGACCTGCTTCTCGCTGACCTTCCTGCTCGAACGCATGCTCGGCTCCCTCGGATTCGACTGCCGCAAGGTCATGGCGCATATGCGGACGGGCGAGAACGTGCACTGCCTCGTCGTCGTCGACCTCGAAGGCCGCCGCTACATGATAGACCCCGGCTACGCCCTGCACGCGGTCATCGCCCTGCCGGGGCGCGGGCGGACCGTGGTGCGCCGCCCCCATGCCGAGGTCGAGGTCCTGCTGGACGAGGCCGGCTGCTACCACCTCTATACCGTCGACGCCGGGGGCAGAAGGTGGAGATACCGGTTCCGCGACGTCCCGGCCGGCGACGATGAGTTCGAGCGCCACTGGGCGCGGTCTTTCGACATGCCGGGTCTCAGGAACGTCTGCCTGGCGAGGACGACCCGGAAGGGACTCGTCTACTTCAGGAAGGACTTCCTCAAGGTTACCTCTTGCGGGCGGATAAGCAAGTGGAGGCTCAAGACGGGCCGGGAGAGGGTCATCGAGGAGGAGTTCGGCATCGACGCCGCATGGGTGGAACGGGCTCGGCACGTGCTCGAAGCCGAGCGGAGCGGGGGGAGGCGGTGATGGGCGTTCTGCGCGGGCCGCAGCCGGTCAACCTCGTCATGGGCGTCATCTATCGGGACGAGGCAGCCCTCCGCGCGGCCGAGTCCAGGCTCGCACATGACCTCGGCCCGATCGATGCGAGGTCGCGGGCCTACGATTTC
>JALGWA010000024.1 GCA_025774425.1 bacterium | reverse complement strand
TGGAGATCGAGGAGCGTGTGCTGCTCGCCTTCAAGGCGAGCCCGCCGGAGATCCCGCTGGAGTTCGACCTCAGAATCGACGGCCGGCCGGCGCTGGAGAGAACCTACCTCGGCGCGTCGCTCGAAAGGCCGCCGGAGATGCCCTTCAAGCAGAAGGCCAAGCGCGGGAAGATAAAGGCGAGGGGCAGACCGGGCCGGCGGCCGCCCGAGACCCCGTACATCCCCGTCTGGCTTTCAGAGAGCGCCTCCCGGGGCGACACCGCCGTGAGTCTGTCCGACGAGACCAAGCGCGAACTCCGCTCGCTGGGCTATATCCAGTAGGCGATCCAGTAGGGGGCGTGCGGACATCCTGGGCGGGTTGGATGGGGCAGCCGGGCGGTGCGATTGTGCATTTCGAGCTCTGACCCCAGGAGGGATGGTGGAGGCGGCGGGAATCGAACCCGCGTCCGAGAATGCTTCCGCAGGGATCACTACATGCTTAGCCTGTCATTTGAATCTCGCCTCGACGAGCTCCGGCAGGCAGGATCTCGCCGACGCCAGCCCCTGGGTTCTCACTCCGGCCGCTGGGGCGAACGACCGGAGCCAGCCTGCTCTAGCGACGCTCCGTTCCGACCACGCAGGCGAGGTCAGAGGGAACGTGGCGACTTAAGCCGCCATTGCCATATTGTAATCGGCAGTTGATTTTTTCCCGTTTGTTTAACGAGACCAACGGGACCTCGACATGCAATCCCTACATCTTCCATCCCCGTCGAATCCAATTCGCCCCCTTTACTTTACTTCGACAGGAACCCACTCCTATTCAATTCTATTCCTTTAGACGCGCGATGTCAAATGCGCGTTCCCGCTTTTTGCGCCCAGCGGGCCGCGGCTTCAGGCCCTCCCCGTCTCCTCGGCGATGCGGCGCAGGCCCGCCGCGACCTCGCCGGTCAGGGCGCCTGGCTCGAGCCGCCACTCCCAGTTCCCCTCCGCGCGGCCGGGCAGGTTCATGCGGAACTCCGCCGGGAGGTTGAGAACGTCCTGGACGGGGATCACGGCCGTCCGGGCCGCCGAACGCATGGCGAGCTCGATCAAGACGCCGCTTGCGGTCTCGGCGGTGACTTCGCGCCCGACGTACTCGGCGAGCGCCCGTTTCTCATCCCGCCCGGCCTCGCCCTCGTACCAGCCGCGCGTCGTGTTGTTGTCATGCGTGCCCGTGTAGACGACGGCGTTCTCGGGGTGATTGTGCGGCGCGTAGGGGTTCTCGTCCAGGCCGCCGCTGAAACCGAACTGGAGGACCTTCATGCCGGGGAAGCCGAACCTGTCCATTATGGCCCTCACGTCGTCGGTGATGAGGCCGAGGTCCTCGGCGACGATGCCGTCGGCGGGGATCCTCGCCGTCAGGAGTTCGAAGAACTCCATTCCGGGGACGGGCACCCACCTGCCGTGGACGGCCGTCTTGTGATTCGCCGGGACCTCCCAGTAGGCCGCGAAGCCGCGGAAGTGGTCGATCCGCATAAGGTTGAAGAGACTGAAGTTGTGCTCCATGCGCCTCACCCACCACGCGAAGTCCTGCTCGCGCAAGGCGTCCCAGTCGTAGACGGGACTCCCCCAGAGCTGCCCCGTCGCGCTGAAGTAGTCCGGCGGCACGCCCGAGACGAAGGCGGGGCTCTTGTCCGCCTTGAGCTTGAAGATATGGGGCGATGTCCACACGTCCACGCTGTCGTAGCTGACGTATATGGGAACGTCGCCGAAGATGTCGACGCCCCGGTCGTTGCAGCGGCGCTTGAGGGCGTGCCACTGCCTGAAAAAGAGGAACTGGAAGAACTTGTGCCTCTCCTTGGCCGCGGCGAGCCTGGCGTGGGCGCCGGACAGGGCGTCGTCGTCGCGGTCGCGCAGTTCCGGGCTCCACTCGTTCCAGACCGCGCCGCCGGCTTCGGTCTTGAGAGCGATGAAGAGCGCATAGTCTTCGAGCCAGTGCGAATTGATGTTCGAGAAGGCGTCGAACTCGCGCCGGTCGCCGCGCTCCTTGAAGCGCTCGTAGGCCCGGTCGAGGACCCTGCCCTTGTATTCGGTGACCGCCTGGTAGTCCACGCGCCCCGATGGGAAGTCGGGCACGGGTTCGAGGTCGTGCGGCTCGAGCAGCCCGTCCTCCACGAGAGCGTCCAGGCTGATGACGAGAGGGTTGCCGGCCAGCGAGGAGTTGCTGCCGTAGGGCGAGTTGAACGCCACCGGGTCGGTGGGGTTGAGCGGCAGCACCTGCCAGACGCTCTGGCGCGCCTCGACCAGGAAATCAACGAACCTGTATGCCTCGGCGCCCAGGTCGCCTATGCCGTGCGGCGACGGAAGCGACGTTATATGAAGGAGAAGTCCGCTCTCCCTCTTTCTCATTGACCATCCTCCATGAGCAGGCCCACCGGGAAGAACCGCAGGGCGTCGGCGACGGCTATCGCGCCTGCCGCCGCCACATGCCTGCCGCTGACGGCGTCCCTCCACCGCCGCGGAGCCCCGGGCGGCGCCTCGACCACGGTGTCGCCCCAGACTTCCGGGCCGATCGGGAAGACGCCTTCCCCGACCACCCCGGTCATGAAGCGGGGAACGATGCAGACGGCGAAGCGCCCGCGGCCGGAGCGGGCGAACGCGACGACATGCCGCTCGAGCGGCCCGCGCGCCTTGAGCTCGACATACGCGCCCTTCCGGAAAAGATACGGATTCGCCTTCCTCGCTGCAAGCGCTGTCTTGATGAGGAGCATCTTGACCCTGCCGTCCCCGATGTCATCGAGGCACTCGGCTATCGTCGCGAGCGGATCCGCCGCCAGGCCGCTCGTTATGCCGTCGAGCATGCGGGCGCGAAGGCCGTAGTCGACCGGCCGGCGGTTGTCGGGGTCGACCAGGCTCAAGTCCCAGATCTCGGAGCCCTGGTAGAAATCCGGCACGCCCGGCGCGCATATCTTGATGAGCGTCTGGGAGAGGGAGTTGAGCGCGCCGTAGTGAGCGATGCGCCTCGCGAACGGCGCGAAGTCGGCGAGGAAGGCGTTGTCGGCCGACGGCGTCAGCACGCTCGCGGCGAACCGGGTGAAGCCGCTTTCGTACGCGGCGTCGGGGTCGCGCCAGCTCGTGTGCACCTTCGCCTCCCGCGCGGCCTTGCGGACGTATCTCGATATGCGCAAGCGGTAGGCCGCGAGATCGACGGGTTCGAAGGGATAGGTCCCCACGAGCGTCTGGTAGAGAGCGTACTCGTCGTTGCGATCGGGAATGTCGCGCCCCTCCACCCTCGTCTTCTTCGAGGCGTTGAGCTCCGCCCAGCACATCACCTTCTCCTCCCACTCCGCGGGGATTTCGGAGAGTACGTTGATGCGCGCCCTCGCGTCCTCGCCGCGCTTGGTGTCGTGGGTGGACGTCGCGCTCATCGAATGCGGGTGAGACGCGCTGCGCGCCAGGTTGAAGGCATGGAAGTCCCCGAGGCCGATCCCGAACGCGATGGGGTCCCCTCCCACTTCGTTGAGAGAGATGAGCCGGTTGTACACATAGAGGAAGGTGTCCTCGAATCCCTTCGCCATGACGGCGCCGGTGTATTGCTGGAAGGTCATGGTGAAGTCGACGTCGCCGCCGCCGGCGCCCGGCGCGCCGGAAGGCCGCGATGCGCACATGAGAACCGAGGCGACGAGGCGGAGCTCACGCGCAAGGTCCGGCCTCCGGCTCTCGGCGCGGCCGATCGCTCCGGCGAGCGGTGTGCCGTCGTGCCACGACCTGTGCGTCGGGCTGAAGTAGGTGCGGTACACGGGGAGCGCCGCGGCCACCTCGACGAGCGCATCCCTCAGGCGCCCCGGCTCGGGCGGCTCGTCTCCGGGCCCGTATCCGCCGGCGCGTCCCAGCGCTTCTCCCAGCCGGCGCGCCAGGTTGTCGAAGTCGGCCCGCAGGTTGGTGTTCATGATGAGTTTCTTCTTCTCGTAGAGGAGGTCGCGCGGGTCGTCCGCACATCCTGCGAACCGCCGGTATATGCCGTCGAAGCGCTCCTTGTTCTCACGCAGGCAGAAGAGGCCGTTCACTGCGTTCAGGAAGTCATACCCGGTGGTCCCGTCGACGGGCCACCACCTCAGCCGCTCGCCCGAGGTGAGGATCTTCTCGACGACTGTGTAGACCCTCCCGACATGCTCGCCCAGCCAGACCAGGTACGCCTCCGGGTCCCTCAGCCCGTCGATGTGATCGACCCTGAGACCGGTTATGGCGCCCTCCCGGACGAGGGCGGCGACGAGGTCGTGGGTGCGGCGCGACACGTCCGGCCTGTCCGCTTTGAGCGCAATCAGGCCGTTGACATCGAAGAAGCGCCTGTAGTTGATGACGTCGACGGTCTCCCTCCACGAGGCGAAGGCGTATCTCTGCCGGGAGAGGATATGGTTCATCTCGTCCTTGTCGATGGCGCGCAGCCTCTCGTCGACCGCCCGCCTCACCGACTCGTCTTCGTCGTAGAGCCGCCGGATGGCGTCGATCTCCTCGTCGATCCTCCGGGCGCCGGAGTCCGCGTCCCCCGCGAGGGTCTTGAGCTCGCGGACCGACGCCGCGAGGCGCCGGAGTCCCGCGCAATCTCGGCGGCGCCCGTCCGACCCGGCGGCGGGGCCCAAGACGCCTTCGTAGGATTCGACGCCGAGCGGGAAAACATACCGCTTGTATGTGACGCAGAGCCCGGCCGCACCGAGACGGATCTCGAAGTCGCCCCGCTCGAGACACTCTTCGTAGGGCCGCTCGAGAAACGGCGCCATCACGGCGCCCGAAAGCCGCGGGTCGGGGTGCTCCCAGTCGATGTCGAACCAATCGCAGCAGTCCGACTCCCCGCCTGTCCTGAAGACATCCATGAGGGCATGATTGTCGTGATGGAAAGCCATGTGATTGGGGACCATGTCCTGGATCCACCCCAGGCCGCGCTCGCGGGCCGCGGCCGTCAGGGATTCGAAGTCCTCCCGGCTCCCCAGATCGGGGTTGATCTCGTTGGGGTCGACGATGTCATAACCGTGCATGCTGCCGGGCCGCGCACGGAAGACCGGCGATGCGTACACGGCGTCCATGCCGAGATCGCGCAAGTAGGGCAGAAGCCGCCGCGCCTCGGCGAAACCGAAGCGGCGGTTGAACTGGAGCCTGTACACCGCCAGGGGTATGCGCTTATGCGCCTCCAAGGCTCACCTCCTCATGCGCCTCCGGGAGCATAGCGCATGCAGGAGGCAAGGACAAACACCGCAGGTCCGCCGGCCGACTGTGCATTTTGAGCTCTGACCCCCCGGGTGCACTGTGCATTTTGAGCTCTGACCCCTCGATTTGACCCCATGAAAAAGCCCCGCGGGCGGCGGGGCTCTTACTGGTGCGCCGCGAAGGAATCGAACCTTCAACCTTCAGATTAAGAGTCTGCTGCTCTGCCTAGTTGAGCTAGCGGCGCCTCCGTTATTCGATTCGGTCTAAATACTATCTGTTGACATGCGCCGTGTCAAGGACGACAACCGCCCGAAGCGCTCCGGGTGCGGCCTCAGGCGGTCAGGAATTCGGAGACCGCGGGTATGTCCTCCGCCGGCGAGATGAGGAACACCTCGTCGCGCTCGAACACGGCCTGCGACCCGCGCGGAATGATCAGCTCCTCCGAGTCCCTGCGGTAAACGGCGATGACCACGCAGCGCGGAGGAAAGTCGGGGCTCCCAGCGATGCTCTCGATGGTCCGGCCCGCGACCTTCGCCCCGGGCGGCACGTTGACCGAGTAGATCACGGCCTTGCCGCCTCCGATCCTCATGATCCTCCTCACGTCGGGCTTCTCCAGCTCCATCATCATCTGGTTGACCATGAGATTGGTTACGCGGAGTATGGACGTCACGCCGGCGAGCTTGTAGGCGTTCTCGTACGACGGGTTCCGCATCCGGACGATCACCTGTTCCACGCCGAAGCTCCGCGCGAGTATGGCGGCAGCGAGGTTCACGGCGTCGTCCTCGGTGGCCGCCACGACGGCGTCGGCCTTGTCGATGCCGGCCTGCTCGAGAATCTCGACCCGCGCGACGTCGCCCGTCACGGCGATGACCCCGAGTTCCGCATACATCTTCTCGCAGGCTGCGGGGTCTGTGTCTATGACGACGACGTCATGCTTGTGCTCGACGAGCCTGCGGGCCAGTTCGCCTCCGACGAGCCCTATACCTGCGATTACTATGTACATGGGCTACCCCCTCCATGCCTTCCTGGAGAATACGAGAAGCACGGGCAGGATTTCCAGCCTTCCCGCGAGCATTCCGAAAATGTATGTGATCTTGACGACGGCCTTGAGGCCGACGAGGTCGGCGTTGGAGATGTAGCACGGGCCGATGTTTCCGACGGCCGAGAACATGCCGGAGAGGGATTCCAGGGCGCCGTGGTCCGAGAAGAGCGCCGTTACACCGCCGCCGATGCCGATCAGGGCGAGCCAGGTGAAGAAGATCGCGGCCGTCCTGTGGGCCTCCTCGTCGGAGACCGGCTTCTTGTCGACGATGAGCGACTTCGAGGCCCTCGCAGGCGCGCGGAGCTTGAAGAGTTCGCGCAACATGAGGCGCTCGAGGATGACGATGCGCATGACCTTGATGCCGCCGCTCGTCGAGCCGACGCATCCGCCGATCACCATCATCGCAAGGAAGACCTGCTTGGAGAGCGCCGGGAAGAACGCCGAGCCTATATCCCGCGTGCTGAAGCCCGTGGTCGTCAGCACCGCCGTCACCTGGAAGGACGCCGCGCGGAACACGCTCTCGACGTCGGAAAGGCCTACGACGCCGGGGTGCCGGAAGACCGTCGCCAGGAGTCCCGACTTCACCATGTTGTCGAACAAGACGATGACGACGAAGCCCGCGACGAAACGCCACCACGTCCTTATCTCGACATTGTCCCATAGGGCCTTGACATCCCTCGTCAGGACGCGGTAGTGGACGAGGAAGTTTATGCCGCCCAGCATCATCAACGCCGTCACCGTGTACTCGATCAGCCGGAAGTGCGGATGCCCGGTCTGGGCGTAGAAGGCGATGCTCGCATCATGCGGGGAGAAACCGCCCGTCGAAAGCGCCGCGAGCGCATGGCAGAGCGCGTCGAAGGGCGGCATGCCTTCAAGCGCGAGCAGCGCCCCGCCGGCGAGCGTGAACCCGCCGTAAATGCCCCAGAGTATCTTGAGCGTGTGGAAGATCCCCGGGACGGGGCGCGCGGAGGAGATCTTGTGGCTCTCCGCACCGTAGATGTGATGCGCCCCGCCGCCCTTGAAGGTGATCGCCAGGAAGAACGACAGTATGCCGAGCCCGCCCAGCCATTGCGTCAGCGCGCGCCAGAGGATGATGCTGCGCGGCAGGGCGTCGAGCCCGGTGAAGACAGTGATGCCGGTCGTGGTGAAGCCGCTCATGGCCTCGAAGTAGCCGTCGAGGAAGCTCGCGTCGATGCCGATGACGAAGGGCAACGCCCCGAAGGCGGAGGCGAACACCCAGCCGAGGGCGCATATGAGCATCGCCCCGGCCGTTCCCGGCGCGCCGCCGGTGAAGACCTTCCGGAACACCCAACCCACGAGGAAGGCCGAAAGCGCCGGCACGGCGAAAGCGAGAAGCGTCGCCCGGCCTTCGCCGAACGCGCCCCAGTAGCCCGCCACGAGGATCAGCGGGAAGAGGAAGACGACGCCTAGTGACTGGAGCAGGAGGCCGGTGAAGTGGAAGACGCGCTGGGTCCGCCTGTAGCGATGCCTCATGAATGCGTTCTACCACAAGCCCGGAGGATTTCAAACGACAAAAAGGCGGGGCTCAACACGAAGATGGGGTGGGCGAGGGGATTTGAACCCCCAACCACTGGATCCACAGTCCAGGGCTCTACCATTGAGCTACGCCCACCGCTCGTCAGTCTCGCTGATATGTCTGGCGCGCCTGGCAGGATTCGAACCTGCGACCTACGGATTAGAAATCCGTTGCTCTATCCAGCTGAGCTACAGGCGCCGGGATACCGGATCCGCCTGACGCCGAAGACCGCGCCCGGCGCGTGCGAGCCGGCCGCCGGACCGGCGCCGCCCCGAGGGCTTCCTATGTTCAGCCGACAGACTGCGCCGGCTTCGCTTGTCTGGTCGGGGCGAGAGGATTTGAACCTCCGACCCCCTGCTCCCAAAGCAGGTGCGCTGCCGGACTGCGCCACGCCCCGCCATCCGGCCCGAACACGGCATTCAAGTGCATAGAAGAGAATAAGCCCGGGCCGTCCGCGGTTCAACCCAATTTAAGGGCATCGGCCGGGGGTGTCAAGAATGGCGCGCGATGAGGGACTCTATCACCGGGCGCATGGCGGCGACGGCCCTGGCCCGGTGGCTGATCTCGTTCTTCACGGCCGCATCGAGCTCGGCGACGGTCTTGCCGTACTCGGGAAGATAGAACAGGGGATCGTACCCGAAGCCGCCGGCGCCGCGCGGCGCCTCGGCGATGTACCCGGTGAGCTCGCCCCTCGTCGAATGGACCCGGCCGTCCGGCGCGACCAGCACCGCGACGCAGACGAACCTCGCCCTCCGGCGTTCGCGGGGGACGTCGACCATCTTCTCGAGCAGCAGGGCATTGTTGTCGGCATAGGTCGCTCCGGGCCCGGCGAACCTGCGCGACATGACACCCGGCCGGTCGCCCAGCGCCTCCACCTCGAGGCCCGAGTCGTCGGCGAGGCAGGCGAGCCCGGTATGCCCGTGGGCCTCCAGCGCCTTCTTGCGCGCATTGTCGAGGAAGGTGCGCCCGTCTTCGACTACGTCGGGAATGCCGGGGAAGTCGGCGAGGCTCAAGAGGGTCACGGGGAGCGAGGCGAGCATTTCGCCTATCTCCCGCACCTTGTCCTCGTTCCTGGTGGCGAGGACGATTTCCACGGTGTCAGACAATCTTCAGCGTCTTCTTCTGGATGCCGGTGAGCTCCTCTATGCCCTTCCTCGCGAGGGCCAGCATGGAGTCCATCTGGCTCTTGGTGAAGGTCATCCCCTCGGCCGTTCCCTGCACTTCGACGAACCTGCCCTTGCCGGTCATGACGACATTGAAATCGACCTGGGCGGCCGAATCCTCCTCGTAGCACAGGTCGAGCAGCACTTCGCCGTCGACGAGGCCGACGCTCGTCGCGGCCACCGTATCGACGGCCGGGAATCTCTCGATGTCGCCGCGCCTCGCCAGGCCGTCGAGGGCGAGATGCAGGGCCATGTATGCGCCGGTGATCGCCAGCGTCCGCGTTCCGCCGTCCGCCTGGATGACGTCGCAGTCTATGAGTATGGTCTTCTCCGGCATCGCCGCGAGGTCCACTATCGCCCTCAGCGAGCGGCCGATCAGTCTCTGTATTTCCTGGCTGCGCCCGTTGATCTTGCCGCGCACGCGGTCGCGCACCATGCGCGTGTGCGTCGCCCGGGGGAGCATGGCGTACTCCGCCGTCACCCAGCCCTTGCCCGTTCCCATGAGGAAGGGCGGTACGCGGAACTCGACCGAAGCCGTGCAGATGATCCGGGTGCCGCCCGCTTCTATGAGCACGGCCCCCTCGGGGTGCGCGAGGTAGTTCCGCTTGACTTTGACCTTCCTCAACTCTCCGGGTTTCCTGCCGTCCCTGCGCCTGTACAATTCAGACCTCCGCGTGCTATTCAGACCCCGGCCTCCACTTCCTCGAACTTCGAATCGACCAGCGATATCCTCGGCACCTCGAACCCGAGGAACCGCTCGACCTGGAGACGGAGGTCGAGATGGAGATCGCTCACGAACACGGCGCATCTCGGCCCGCCCGGGCCGCCCGACGCCAGGCCGCTTTCCCTGAGCACGTTCTCGACGGTCGCAGCCGTCTCGTCCGCCGAATCGATCAGCGCCGTGCCGCGGCCCATGACGTCGCCGATGACCTTCTTGATCAGGGGATAATGCGTGCAACCGAGGATCAGCGCGTCCACTCCGCATGTTACGAGATGCCCGAGGTAGCGCCGGGCGACCTCGCAGGTGATGTCCCCGTCGAGCCAGCCCTCTTCGACGAGGGGCACGAAGAGCGGGCATGCGGTGGAGAACACTCTTATCGCGGGGTCGAGGCGCTGTATCGCCTCGAGATATGCGCCGCTCTCGATGGTCGCGCGCGTCCCGATGACGCCGACCTTCCGGTTGCGGGTCGCCGCCGCCGCCGCGCGCGCCCCGGGTTCGATGACGCCGACGACGGGGATGTCGACAATCGACCTTATGTGTGCGAGCGCATAAGCCGAGGCCGTGTTGCAGGCGACTACCAGCAGCTTGATGTTCCGGCGCATGAGGAAACGGGTTATCTCCTCGGAGAAGCGGGTGACCGTCTCCCTGGACTTGGTGCCGTACGGCAACCGGGCGGTGTCCCCGAAATACACGACGTTCTCGT
>JALGWA010000023.1 GCA_025774425.1 bacterium | reverse complement strand
TCGACCGCCTTCTCGAAGTGCCGAACCGCCAGATCGTCCTCACCTTTGAGCTCGTAGACCATGCCCAACCGCCAATGGGCCATGGCATGGCTCGGCAGGTCAGGCCCCGGGAGCGATTCCAGATAGGCGTTGAAGAGCTCCTCGGCCTTGTCGAGATCCGTCTCTTCCAGGAGGCACGCGGTCCCCACGTGATACATGGCGGCGAGGTCATCGGGGTTCTCGGCGAGAATCCCCTCGAACACGCTCCGCGCCTCCGGGAACCGCCGGTTCCTGAGGTAGAAGTAGCCGAGGGCGTACCTGGCCTGGAAAGTGGACGTCGTGTCCAACTCTACGGCCTGCATCAACATCTCCTCGGCCTTCCCTGTTTCGTTCTCCCTCTCCCAGACACTGGCCCAGGCGTAGGCCCCGAAAAGCGGACTCATCCGCTCGATCCCGGCGGCCTCCTCCCGCGCCCTGCCCCGGTTCCCGCCCGCGATGCGCGGCGCGAGAAGGTGGTACAGGCAGACCTCCAGGCGGATCTGGACATTGTCGGGATCGAGTTCGACGGCCTTCTCATACTGCCCCTTGCCCTTCCACGCGTACCAGAGCGAGAGAAGCGTGCTCTGGCTTGCCCTCAGCAGATAGGCCCGCGCGAGCCACAGCCGGTAATCGGCGACCGAAGGCTCGAGCTCGACCGCGCGCCTGGCGGCATCGATCGCGGCCGCACCGTTCTCCTCCGTCAGGTATATCTGCGACAGGATGATCAGGACGCGCGCATTGTCCGGCTCGGCGGCGAGGATTTCCCCGGCGAGCGCCCCGGCCGCAGCGAAATCCCCCTCCCTGACGAGCGCTTCCAGGCTGTCCACCGCCGCGGATTCTCCACAGGCGTGGTCCCCGGCTGCAGCGGACCACGACACGGCGAGAACGGCGGCGAAGAGCAGAATGCGAAAACGGCTCCGCGGGCAGGCGGGACTCGCCGGCGGCGGCGGGACCGCAACGGACCCGACGCCGGAATACCCTCCGGGCATCCAATCCTCCATGATTCAGCACTGCGGGAATAGACTAACCCAAGCCGGGTGCGAAGTCTACTCGACTTTGAAGATGAACTTCAGGCAGAGTCCGAAGGCGAAGGATATGACCAGGAAACTCCACAGCCAGGACAACCTGAGGCCCAGGAGCCCGAACTCCATCGGCCGGTAGGCGATCTCCACGCTCTCGATCGGGCCGTCGGCCGGAACGACCGGCGAGCCCGGATTGAAAAGCGCCTCGGTTATCCTGGGTTTCCCGGCGACGCTGTAGACGGGTATGAGGCGGTCCGAGCCGTAAACGGGCATCTCCACACTACCCCCGCCCCAACTCACCGTGATCTTGTGGACGCCCGGCTCCGCGAGCCTGATCTTCCAGCAGACCTGGTTGAGCGACGGGATGCGCACGCCCGGGCTCGCCTTCTCGACGCCGCTCCCGCAGTCGAGGTCCAGCCTGTTCCGCATGACGTCGAACCCCGCGCCGACCTTGACTTTCACCAGCGCAGTCTCGCCCGGCCGGAGCTGCACCGAGGCATACCGCAAGTTGAGCTGCACCATTACGAGCACGACGGGGACGATCATCACGACGGCCGGGATGAACGAGAGCTTCATGTACGTGAGATTGCTGCGGAGGATCTTCGCCTGCGACGCCATTACGTTCTTTATGTCATGGCTGTACAGCCGGAGCTCGAGGAAATACGCGCTTATCCTCGTCTTCACCTCTTTCATGGCCTGCTGGTTCGACGTCGCCTTGAAGAGGAACAGCATGACTGCGCCGGTCAGAACCGACACGAATACGAGCCCCCCGAGCGCATTGCCGCCCTCGAAGGGCTTCAAGAGCAGCGTGAAGATCTCAGTGAGTACGCCCAACTATGCCGCCCTCCGTCCTAGGAGATGTACCCCAGGCCCTTGAGTCTCTCCTTGATCTCGTCGTCGCTCTCGGCCCCCTCCAGCTGGGCCAGCTCCTTCTCGATCAAGTGGACTATGAACTCGTCCACCGAAGAGTACCCTGCGAGCTCGGCGCATTTCTTGGCCCGCTCGTAGAGCCCCTTGTCGATCTTTATCTTGGATCCGAACATGTTTCCCTCCTCACCTCGCGGCCACCTCACGCGTAAAGAGGTCGTTCCCGTCCATCCGGGGGAGCCTCTCGATCCCGAACTCCCCGAGAATCGTGGGCGCCACGTCCCAGAGCGCGGGAGCGGGATTGTTGATACGCTTGTTCGCGAAGAGCACGCCCGGAATCACGTCTTTCGCCATGAGGTGGTCACCGCTCCACTTCTTCTTGTTGTCCGTCAGCACGTCGCGGGTGATCTTGCCCAGCGCCGTCTCCCAGGACGCCCTGTAGCCGTCATCGTAGCCGACGATGAGATCGGGCGCCTCGTCGACGAACTCGCCGTGGTAGACCTTGTCGGCCCTGTAGACTTTGGCGATCACCCGTTTGCCGTTCTCCGGATCGACCACCGCCTCTAGCTTGCGCTTGATCTCGCTGAGCAAGTGCTCCTTCTCGGCTCCGGGGGCCACCGTACCCTGCCCCTCCCGGCCGATCTGGTTTATGTACAGGCCGTTGAGCCCGAGTCCGTACGCCTTGGTCCTCTTCCAGTCGACATTCTCGAAGAACTCGTCGCTCTCTTCGCGGAACTCGTCCCGGAGTGCTATGTAGCCGTTCCGGTAGAGCCAGGTGTTGAGGTGGAAGTTCCGCCGGAAGGATGTGAAGCCATGATCGGACAGCACGATCAGGGTCGCATCGTCACCGATGCGGTCCATGACGTGGCCCACCACCGAGTCCATCCTCACGTAGTAATTCTCTATGACATCGCCGTAGATCCCGGCCAGCTCCGCGTCGTAGTTGGGATGCTCAGGGTCCCGGAACCTCCAGAACATATGCTGGAGCGGGTCCGTCGTCGAGAAGTAGCAGAAGAGGAGACCCCATTCGAAGCGGTCGAGCTCGTAATCGAGCATCTTCTTGGTCTGGTCGAACACGAACTCGGCCTGCTGCAGGTACTCCCTCTCGTCGAGCCGCCCCTCGTTGAGCGCCCAGGTCTCTTCCGCTATGCCCTGGGTGTAGAACGGCCCGATGGCCTCCGCCAGCTCCTTGGAATAGCCGGGCGGGGTGGAGATGGGAACGGCCGGCTTCCGCGGGTCCACCTGTATCGGGCTCATGTAGAGCTCGAAATCCGGCTCCACGGACTTCAGGTAGAATCGGACGATGCCCTGCGCCGACGCGAAAGGCATCATCTTGAACTTGAGAGTGACCCAGTCGCTCCACTCGCCCTCGCCGAGGACGATCTCCTGGCCCTGCACCTCTATCAGAGCCGAGCGGTAGTCGGGATCGAGGTAGGCCGTGAAGGGAATCTCGGCGTCCGGCCGGTCCTTGAGGAAGGTGTTCACGGGACCCTTTATGGTCGCCTCGACCTTGTTGTCGAAGCTCGAGACTATGTAGACCCTGCCGCCCGTCATGTCCGTGATGACATAGGGCTTGGTCGTAAAGAAGGAGAAGGTCCCGTAGGTTCCCAGCATGTCGGGAGTCCCCATCCCGGACAGGCCCCTGGTTTTCTTTCCCGATGGCGGGAAGTTCGAGGGGAGCCTCAGAACGACGGCCGGGATGTCGTGTTTCTCGAGCACTTCCCAGAAAGCCGTGCCGCCCCGCAGCAGGGTCACCTTGCCGCCCGCAAGCGGTATGACCCACTTGCCGATCCTCAGCGTCTTGTCAGGCTCCTGGGTGATCGTCGTCGACAGAAAAGGCATGTAGGTATCCGGCTCCCGCCCCATGAAATCGTAGATCCCGTGCGCACCGGGGTTGCAACCCGTTGTGAAGTTGGACCAGGCCACGGGACTCTGCGGCGGCACGCTCGTCTCGAGCCTGGTGAACGTTCCCGTTTGGGCGAGCCGCTGGAAGTTGGGCATCCTGCCCTCCTCGAGGAGCCTCCCCGCGATTCTCGGATCCATCCCGTCGAAACCCAGCACGACCACCCTGGGCCGCCCGCCGTCCCCGGCGAGCACGCCGAGAACGACGACCAGCAATCCCATCGCCACGCAGATGCCTATGAACTTCTTCATCATTCCGCCTCCCGTCCGCTAACCCCCACACCCGCCCGGTCCGGGTGGAGCCGCATCCGGCCATCCTCCGCGCCGGCGGCCGTCCGCCGGCATCTTACTCCAGCACCGCCTTGCCGTCCACGTACGCGGGCGGCTCGATGCCGAACAGGTCGAGCACCGTCGGTGCGATGTCGGTGATCGAGACGCTGTCGGCCGTTATCTTCCTGTTGGATATGAAAGTCGCCGGCACCACCGTCGGGTCGACGCAGTGATCCCCGCTCCATGCCTTGGTATTATCCGAAAAGACCTCGTCGGTGACGATGCCCGTCGCCGCGTCCCACGACGCCCGGTATCCCGCGCTCGATCCCATGATCAGCTCCGGGCCCTCCGCCGTGTACGGCCCCGAGTAGACCTCGCGCCCCAGATAGACGTTCTTGACGGCCACCTGGCCGTTCTCCGGATCCCTGAGGCCTTCGAGCTTGGCCTTGATCTCATCCGCGAGGCCCGGGGCTTCCTCCCGGCTCACTATGCCGTCACGCTCCCTTCCCTTGAGATTGAGGAAGATGCCGCCGAGTCCGAGCGCGTAGGCCCTCGTCCTGCTCCAGTCCACGCCCTCGAACCACTCGCCGGCCCGGGCGCCGTCCTTCATGAACAGGTATCCTTCCTTCTTGAGCCAGGCATTGAGGTTTATGCCGCGCCTGAAGGACTTGAAGCCGTGGTCGGACATCACGATGAGCGCCGTCCTCTCGGTGACATAGGGCATCACCCGGCCGACTATCCGGTCGACGTCGGCGTAAAGCTCGTCGAGCGCATTCTTGTGCTTCTCCGACTCCTTGTCCCTGTTGGCCGGATGCCCGGGGTCGATGTACCTCCACAGCATGTGCTGCATGCGGTCGGTGTTGTCGAAAACGCAGACGACCGCACCCTCCCTCACCTTCTCGAGCTCGTTCATCAGCATGTCTTCGCGCTCTTTGTTGATGAGATAGGTCTGCTCGATGAACTGCTCTTCATCTATGACGCGCTCGTTGAGCGCCCAGGTATCCTCCGCGAGCCCCATGGTCGCGTAGGGACCGATCAGCTTGGAAAGGTAGACCGAGTAGTGGAAGGGGTGCGAAATCGGCATCGCCGGCTTCTCGGGGTCGATGTGTATCGGGGTCATGTAGAGCTCGGCGTCGGGCTCGATCGACTGGAGAATGAAGCGCGCCACTCCCCGGACGTGAACGCCCAGGCCCGCATTGAAATCCAGCGTGACCCACTGCGAGTGCTTGCGGAGCTCGAGACCGATGCTCTCCTTCCCCATGGTGAGGACGGCCGCCGCACCGTCACCGCCGCCGGGCGTGAGAGTGAAACCGATCTTGAGCGGGGGCTCCCCGTCCAGCATGGCGTTCGGCGGCCCGATTATCTCGCCGGTGAAACCGCCGCCCACGCGCTCCAGCTTGTAGGCGAAGCCGCCGGTGTGCCGCCCGATGCGCTCGGCGTTCGACGAGTAGAAGGAGAAACTCCCCTGCGTCCCCCTGAGATCGGGCACGCAGAGCGACGATATCAGCACGCCGGTCGAGAACTTCTCGGGCGGGAAGGTGATGGGCACTCGTATGACGGAGGAGAAGACCTCGTTGTCCCCGAGTATGGCCCAGAACGGCCTGCTCTTCCTGAGCGGCCTGTAGGACGGCTTGCCCAGCGGGATCTTGTACTTCCCCAGCCTCAGGAACTTCGCCGGCGGCCTTATTTCGGCGGAGGACAGCTTGGAAAGGTAGGACCTGCGCTCGGGCGCCAGGAAGTCGAATATGTTGTGCTTGCCCGGGTTGACCCCCGTGGAGAATGACGACCACGCCACCGGCGAGATGGGCGGGGTCGTACTTCTCATGGGTTTGAAGCTCCCCTTCTCCATGAGCCTCTCGACATTGGGCATTATGCCCTTCTTCAGGCACTCGTGCAGGCGGCCGGGGTCGAGCCCGTCGAATCCCAGGATGATCACCTTGTCGACCCTGCCCTCCAGCACCTTACCCCTCCGCCTGATCTTCTTGATGAGAAAGCGGATGGGCCATGTCAGGAAGAAGAAGAACGCCAGGAAGAAGGTGGCGAAGAGGATGAGGAAGGACGTCATGAAGGCGAAGCCGGCCCCCGGGCCGATATAGGCGTACGCCGCCCCGGGAGCGATGACGATCACCGCCGATACGAGAAGAAAGAGCGGGCCTAACCTGGCTTTCACCGTCTCCCCCGTCCGAATGCACCAATCCCGGGCATGAGCCGTCGCATACTATATATAAGCAATCGGCCGGCCCCGGCGCGAGCTTTCGGTGAAATCACGCGGGGCCTATTCCTTAACCCGTTTGAAAACAGCCTTTTCCACCACCTCACCCGACCCGAGCTCGATGATCCTGACGTCGATCCGTTCGCGGGCGACGTCCAGGACCGCATAGGTGGGTGCAAACCCCCGTTTGTCACTCTCCTTTAGATGCCCCGGATTGACCATAAGCACCCGGTTTCTTACCTCGATCGAGGGCACGTGGAGATGTCCGAAGAGGACGACGTCGACCTTCCCGGAGGCGACCAGCTTCTCGGGCGCGGGATCGCCGGCAAGGTCGTGGGGATGACTCTCGTGGGTATGCGTAATCAGGAACTTCCAGCCCTCCAGCTCCTCGACGAGCCGGTTGGGCACCGTCGCGTCGGCATAGAGGTCGTGAAACACGCCGGGAACCCTGAGGTAACTGTATCCGAACTCATCCAGGACCTCGGCGTCTTCGTAATTGTCGCCGAGATGGATGAAGAGGTCGATCCCCTCCTTGGAAGTGATCTCGCGCACGGCGGCTCTCAGGCCTTCGAGATTGCCGTGGGTGTCGCTGACCACCACTGCTTTCGCGGCTCTCACCCCCTCTGCGCCGTGGATCGGCGCGCGCGGTTGCACGCATACAGGTACACGCTCTCGCCGGCTTTGTTCCTGGGCTCTGCCATATGGTAGCAGACGGCCGGGGCGGGACAACACCTAATTCCCACCGCGCCGGGGGCGGCCGGCGGCGCAGCCGAGGTCACCTTGCGGGGTCTCAGAGCCCCATCAGCGAGGCGATGATCAGCCGCTGGATCTCGGTCGTGCCGGAGTAGATGCGGCTCGCCATGGCGTCCCGCAGCTCCCGTTCCATGCCGTACTCGGCAAGGTACCCATGCTCCCCGAAGATCTGGACGGCGTCGCGGGCCGTCCTGACCAGGCTGTCGCTTATGTGCAACTTGGCCAGGGCCGCCTCGAGGTAGATGCTCTTCCCCCTGCTGTTGAGCCATCCCGCCTCGTAGAGCAGGGCGCGCGAGGTCTCGAGGCGCGTCTTCATCCCCACGATCATGGACGCGATGATTTGATTCTTGCCGATCGGCCGACCGGACTCCCGGTGCGTCTTGGCGTAGCGGATGCACTCCTCGAGGATCCTCTGCATCGCGCAGACGGAACTTGCGAGGATGCAGCTTCGCTCCCAGGTCATCGAATCGGCGAACAGGCTCTTGCCGGCGCCCTCGCGCCCCAGGCGGTTTTCCTCCGGCACCTCGCAGTCGTCGAAGAAGAGCTCGCACATGGGCGAAGTCTTGAGCCCCATCTTCCGCATGTTCTCTCCGAACGACAGGCCGCTGAAGCCCCTTTCCACGAGGAAGGCGCTCACGCCGTTGGGACCCTTGGAGCGGTCCACGGTCGCATAGACGATGAAGATGTCGGCTACCGGACCGTTGGTCACGAACACCTTGCTGCCGTTGAGGACGTAGCGATCACCGCGCCTGTCCGCGGTCGTCTCGATGCCGTAGGCGTCGGAGCCGGCCATGGGCTCGGTCATGGCGTTCGCTCCGATGATCTCGCCGCTGCACAGCCGCGGGAGGTACCGTCTCTTCTGGTCTTCCGTCCCGAAGTGAAGCAGCGGGATCTCGAGCGTCCACATGTGGGCGTTGATCGAGAAGACTGGGCCGTTGTCCTTGCAGCCGTAGCCCAGGCTCTCGAGGACCCCCACCGTCGTGAGGGCGTCCCCGCCCGCGCCCCCGTATTCCTCCGGCACCGGCACCAGCGTGGCCCCGTGTTTCAGCGGAACGCAGATGTCGAGGATCGACAGGTCGAAGTGGAAGGGCGCATGGGAGGAAAACCGGTCCTCCGGCACAGGTTTGAATGTCCGGCTGCACCAGTCCACGAAGCGCTGCGCATTGAGATGCGAGAGCATGACACCCTTGGGCCTCCCGGTGGAACCGGAAGTGTACAGGATGTACGCCAGGTCGTCGGATTCCGTTTCCGGACCCGACCACGTCCGCACCGCGGCCCCGGCGTCCTCGCGGTCCAGCACCGAACGAAGCGAATCGCCGCCGCCGAACCCGTCGAGAACGATGAAGGGGCAGGCGCTTCCCAGGCCGCTCATCTCCCCCCGAGCGCTTGCGCCAGGGATTCCTCGGCTATCACCGCACTCACCGAGCAGTCATGGAAGATGAACCCGTTCCGGCTCGCCGGGGCCGTGGGATCGACAGGTACGTAGGCCGCCCCGCACTTGAGTATGCCGAAAACGGCGGCCACCGAGTCCACGGACTTGTGCAGACACATCCCGACCCTGTCTCCCCGCCCTATCCCCATGGCCGCGAGGCGGTCGCGCAGCCTGTCCGTCAGGCGGTCGAGGTCGAGGTACGTGATCGCCGGCCCGGACGGCCGTACGATCCGGATGCCGCGACCACGCCCCCCATGGCGTGCGACGACCCCAGCAGCGCGAAACGGTACGTTCCCTCAGGCTTGGCCTGCTCGTACTCGCGGTCACGCATCGCCCAGCGGTTGGTCGTAAGCGCCACGCCCTTGGCCATGACCCGGCGCGAAGGCAGTAGTTCCTGCGCCGGGAACCCACCGGTCCTGTGGACGGCCCAGTTCCTGTTCCAGTCCGCCGGCTGGCCCTTATAGAGCTCGGCCAGCTGCGGGTTGAACCTGGCGACATCGCCCAGGTCCTCGTAGTAGCCCCGGGTCAGCATCTCCTCGTCCCGGGCGCTCACGAAGTACGGGTTCCTCAGCTGATTGACCGCGTTGGCCAGCGCCGGGGGATAGTAGAAGTAGAGTTGGGCGAACACGACGAACAACAGGCCGGCGCTGACGAAGGCGACGCGGAACGCCGAGACCAGCTCACTCTTATGACCAGAAACGTCCCGATGGTCCTGAGCGCCAGCCCCCCGGCGTACTTCAGCGTCAGCTTGGGCGCCGTCAGGCTTCTGGCCCGGCCGCGCCTCTGCTCCCAGACCATGTTGGACAGCACGAGTAGCCCCGTCACGCCCCAGAAGACGATGTCCTGCCAGATCACGGGGAAAGAACCGCGAATCCGGAACCACTGGTAGGAGTGGAGGGCCCAGGTCGCCGCGAAGGCGATCAGGGTGGTGACGACGAGCGTGGCGGTGAGCCCCATGCTCCCCTTGAACCGCAGGTAAAGCGGGTTGTTGACCCGCCGCCAGTAGTCCGTGAAACTCGACGCGAGCATGTATGACGTCGGCCTGGTACGTCACGAACTCATCGCCGGCGTAGTAGCCGCGACTGAACTTCTTCTAGTCCACCACGGGGAAGACCGTGAAGACCAGGTTGGGAATCATGAAGAAGTACGCCATGCTCCTCCACAGTCCGAAAGCCGCCGCACGGTTCTTGAGGTCATAGAGATAGACGATCAACCGGAACATGAACATGGCGCCGAACACCGGCCACACGGCCGAGAGCCAGGGGCACGGGAACACCCGGCTCCTGCATGCGACCAGCACGCCCCCGAACGCGAGTATGAGAACGATCCTGACCCTGAAGCTCGTGGGTAGATGGGCAAGGCCGATCAGGATCATGCCCAGCACGACGAGCCAAAGGCCCTGCACCGGCCCCAAGAGGACGACGATACCGGCCAGCGACAGCAGGACAAAGAAAGGCATCCGCAGGGAAAGGGGAAGCGCGGCATGAATGAGGAAACCCACCACGCATATCGCGAACACCTTGAGGAGCGCCGCCCCCTCGATGGGGAAGGTCCGGATGAGCAGGAACAGCAACACCAGCTGCGCGGCTATTGTCGCGATGCGCCCCGCTTCGACCCAGGACAATCGCAACCGCCGGGACCCCGGCGAAGCTTCCCCTCCACCCGGAGCGGCAAACGAGGCCTTCCTGTCCGCGTCGCGGCTCACTTTCCCACCACAATCCAGGATTTCCACAGGGCGTTACGGGCTTTGCCGCGCACCGGCGAACGAAGATGCACTAGTGGATCATAGGGCGCGCTCCCCTTCTTTGCAAGCTTCCCGGAACAAGCGGCTGGACATCCGGGTCTCCATGGTGAGACAATCGGGGACGGCGGAACACGAGGACAATGCGGATCGACGAGGTGAGCACGATGTCGGGAGATCACCACAGAGTCGCGGAAAGGCAAGGGTGGAACCCGGGCGTCGGCCCGGTGGTTCACGGGCCGAG
>JALGWA010000471.1 GCA_025774425.1 bacterium | reverse complement strand
GAGGCCGAGGATCTGCTCCGGGAAGGCCGCCCCGGTCGGGTGATACTGGATGGCATCCATGAAGATGAAAGGCGCCCCAGCCCTGTAGGCCAGCACCAGCCCGTCCGCCGTCGCCCCGTAGTGGTTGGTCGTCGGGAATCCCTGCACGTGAAGCCTGCCGGCGCCGCCGGTCGCGATCACGGTCGCCTTGGCGCGGCAGACGAAGTGTTCCTCGGTCTCCATGTTGTACAGCACGGCCCCCGCGCACTTGCCCTGGTCGTCCTTGAGGAGTTCGATGGCCGACGTGAACTCGACGACCTCGATGCCGCGGTTCAAAACCTCGTCGCGCAGGGTTCTCATTATCTCGGCGCCGCTGTAGTCGCGCGCGGCGTGCATTCTTCTCCTCGAGGTGCCGCCCCCGTGTATGGTCACGTAAGTCCCGTCCGTCGTCTTGTCGAACATCGTGCCGAGGTCCTGCAGCCAGCCCATCACGCGCGGCGCATCGAGAACCAGCGCCTTGACGAGTTCCGGGACGTTGTAGAAGCCGCCGCCCCCGACGACATCGAGATAATGCCTCGTCGGCGAATCATTGGGTTTGTCGGCCGCCTGTATGCCGCCCTGCGCCATCATCGTATTGGCGTCTCCCAGGCGGAGCTTCGTAACCAGGAGCACCTTGGCTCCCTGCTCATGCGCCATGAGCGCGGCCGACGCGCCGGCCCCGCCGCCTCCGATGACGAGCACGTCGACGTCGAAGTCGACCTTCGAGAGGTCGAAGCTGTCCGCGTCGAGGCGGCTGTATGCCTCGATGATGTTCTCCACTTCCTTGGGCGTCTTCTCGCCCTTGCTCACGCCGACCCTGATCTCGACCATCTCGCCGGGCTTGTGGTCCGGGTGGTACTTCTCGAGCAAGGCGGTCTTCTCATCCGCCGTCACTCTCGGGAACTCCTCGCCCATCCGGCGGGAGCGAGTCGCTTCCACCGCCTTGATGGTCTCTCGCATCGCCTTGGGATAAGGATCAGCTCCTGGCTCCGGTGCCATCGTTACTCTCCTCCTGGATTCAGTCGTTCATCTCGCCGGAAACCGCCATCGCCGGCTCGGTCGTAAGATCTTCGGGTTCGATGTCCCTGGAGTCGTAGATCTTCTGAAGCTCCTCCCGGTCCATCTTCATATACTCTTCAAGTCCCTCGTCGAACTTGTTGGCGTCCAGCTCCTTGATCCTCTCGGCGACATGCCCGGCCTTGGGCGCGACGTACTTGCCGTAGAGGCGCCTGTTCAGGATACCCACGTAGTACTGCACCGTCTCGGCGGGGCACCGGCTCGCGCAAAGACCGCACATGATGCAGTCGAAGGAGAGGTCGGCCGTGCGCGTGATGTCGCCCCTCATCGCCGTGGCCATGTACTGCATGACGTCTATGTCCTGGGGGCAGACCTTGGTGCAGGTGCCGCACTGCACACAGCGCATCAGCTCGGGATAGCACTGGACCACGTCTTCGAGCCTGGGCTTGAGCTCGTTGATGTCGTATATCGCCTTGTTGGCCGGATAGAACGGAATCTGGGTGAGATACATTCCGTCTTCAACGACTGTCTGGCAGGCCAGCGCGACTTTGAGCCTGTAGTCGTTCCTCGTCCTGTACACGGTGCCGCAGGCGCCGCAGAAACCACCCCTGCAGCCGCAACCGCGGAGAAGCATCATCCCCGCATATTCCAGCGCCTTCTGGATGGTAAGGCCCTTGGGCACTTCGTATTTCTTCCCCATGATAAAGATGTCGACCATGTCGACCGCGGCCGGCTTCTTCTCTTTCCCGGCCGCCTTCTTAGCCCTGGGCTTGCCCGGAGCGAGGCCCCGCCCATGCGTGCGATCTGCTCATCGGTGAGGTTCCTCTGCTGGGCGGCCCCGGTGGGGCAGGCGGCGCCGCAGGCGCCGCAACCCTCGCAGAGAACCTCGATGACCTTGACCTTCTTGCGTTCGGTGTCCAGCTCCCTCGCGGCATAGGGACACACTCCCACGCACACCCCGCAACCGCTGCAGAGGTCCTCGTCCACGCCGACGATCATGGGATCGTGCTCGACCTCGTCCTGACTGAAGAGGTCGAGGACCTTGCTCGCCGCGCCGCTCGCCTGTGCGACGGCCTCGGGAATGTCCTTGGGGGCCTGCCCGGCGCCCGCCAGGAAGTAGCCGGAGGTGATGCTCTCGACCGGCCTCAGCTTGGGATGGATTTCCGAGAGGAAGCCGTTGCTGTCCAACTGGAGCCTGAGCTTCTTGGCGAGTTCGGCCGTGCCCTCGCTCGGGATCATGGCCGCGGCCAGGACCACCAGGTCCGCCGCGATCTCTATCTTCTTGCCCGTCAGCGTATCCGAGCCCCAGACATAGACCTTGCCGTCCTCTTCGAATATCTTGGACACCTTGCCGCGCAGGTACATCGTGCCGTCTTCCTCGACGCCGCGCTGGTAGAACTCCTCGTAGTTCTTGCCGCCCGCACGGCCGTCGATGTAGAAGATGTAGGCCTGTCCGTCGGGCACCTTGTGCTTGTACAGCATCGCGTGCTTGGCGGTGTACATGCAGCATATCTTGGAGCAATAGGGCTTGCCGCGCTCGGTGTCCCTCGAACCGGCGCACTGGACGAAGACGACTTCCTTGGGAACCTTGCCGTCCGACGGTCTCTTGACCACTCCCTCCGTCGGGCCAGAAGCCGAGAGAAGCCGTTCGAAGTGGAGCCCGTCGATGATGTCCGGGCACTTGCCGTAGCCGTATTCCTTGATCTCCTCGATGGGGAAGACGTCGTACCCCGTGGCGACGACGATGGCGCCCACCTCCTCCTCCACGACCTCCGGCTCCATGTCATAGTCTATGGCCTCGATCTCGCAAGCGGTCCGGCAGTTCTCGCATGCCAGCGGGAAGAGGCCGAGACAGGAGTTGGCGTCCAGCGTATAGACGGCCGGCACGGCCTGCGGGAAAGGTATGTATATCGCATGCCGCGAACTCAAGCCCCGGTCGAACTCGTTGGGAACGACGACGGGACACACGTCCGCGCAGTCGCCGCAGTTGTTGCAGACGTCCTCCTTCACGTACCTGGGCTTCTTGAGGATCTTCGCCTTGAAATTGCCGAGGAAGCCCGATATCTCGAGGACTTCACTGTAGGTCATCAGCTTGATCTTCGGGTGGCGGCTGACCTCGACCATCTTCGGCGTGAGGATGCACTGAGAGCAGTCGAGCGTCGGGAAGGTCTCCGAGAGCTGCGCCATGTGGCCTCCGACCGCCGGCTCGCGCTCCACCAGCACGACCTCGTAACCGGCGTTCGCGATGTCGAGGGCCGCCTGGATGCCGCTGATACCGGCCCCGATGACGAGCGCCCTCTTGGTGAGGGGGGCCGTGATCGGCTCCAGCGACTCGTTCATCCTCGCCTTCTCCACGATCGACCTGACGACGGATATCGCCTTGTGAGTCGCCG
>JALGWA010000022.1 GCA_025774425.1 bacterium | reverse complement strand
AGGAAGACGTGACGCAAACCTGCTCTTGAGCGGCCCGGTCCCCGAATTCGCGCATGTGGGCGACGATGGCTTCGAGCATTTCGCCCTCGCCGCGGGTGGGCCCGTACTGGAGCGCGAGATAGCCCTTCTCGCCGAGCACCTTGGCGGTTATTTCAGCGATCTCGTCGACCGGGAAGAGCGACGCGTTGGGGAGGCCCCCGCCGAAGGAGATGACCCCCGGCTTGCGCGTCCACTTGAGGATCTCCCTGATTTCGGATCCGAATATCCTCCCGGAGATTCTCGAGAACTCATAGTCCATGTTCCATCCTCCTCCTGTATTTCGTCGCCCCCTCCGCCGTGCTGCCCCGCCCCGGCCCGAGCGAGGCGCCCGGCGGTATCGACGCGGAACTCGTGTGTTGCTGCTAGTCCAGCCTGAGGGCCATCGTGATGCTGCAACGCCTGTAGCGCTCCTCCCGGGCTCCCGGAACCGGGATGTCGTCTACCTGCTCGAAGCCGAGCCGGCGGTACAGCGTGCATGCGCGCTCGAGAACAGGGCTCGTACACAGGTAGAGCCGGGCGGCGCCCATCTTCCTGGCCCGGGCGACGGCGGCTTCGGCGAGGGCCCTTCCGATTCCCCGGCCCCGGGCCTCCGGTCTCACGCCCATCTTGGCGAGCTCCAGCACATCCCCGGCGTGCCTGATCAGGGCGCACGTTCCCACGACCTCGCCGTCGAGCAGCGCGAAGAGTATCGCTCCGCCCTTCTTGAGGATCCTGCGGTTGGGATCGTTGAGAATCCTCCTGTCGCTGTCTTCCACGCTGAAGTACTCCTCGAGCCACTCGAGGTTGATCGAAAGGAAATGCTTCTTGTAGGCGGGCCGGTAGTCCACGATCTTCAGGCGGGAAGCGGTGGGCAGGCCCAGCCTCTCGCTGACCCGGTTCAGCATCGACTTCTCGTCCAGGGCGGCCTCAACCCGGGCGAGGTCCCCGAGAAGGTCGACTCCCGCTTCCCTGAGGAGGACGCGATTGGCGAGTCTTATCTCATCCCAGACGGGCTGGAGCCGCTTCATCAGCCGGCGGCCCTTGGGGGAAAGGCGGAGGAGCCTCCTGCGCTCGTCCTTCCTGTCCCTGCCCTGGGTGATGAAGCCCCGGGCGAGGAGCTGGGCCGCTATCTGGTTGACCGCCGGATGCGAGAGCCCGAGCAGCTTGGCCAGCCCGGTCACGGTCATGGGCGAGGTCTTTCCGAGGGCGTAGAGCGTCGAGAACCAGTTGGCCTTGAAGTCGACTCCCAGGGTGCTGTAGACCTTGGACACGTCCTTCATCAGCCTCTCGCTCAGCCTCTTGAGGCGCGTGGCGAGGGCGAGCTCCTCGAGGTCGGCAATGAAATCCATCCATCCTCCCACTGGGGTCAGAGCTCAGAGCTCAAAATGCACAATCTCGAGGGGTCAAACCCCCAGGGGGGTCAGGCCCCGTCGCCCCCTCTATTCGTATTGCTTGAGGAGCCCCGTTCTCTCGTTGAATTCGCGGATCCTCTCGTCCCATTCCCGGTAGGAGTTCAACCTGCTCGCCCAGTAGTTCCGGTCGTACCACTGGGCATTGAGCTCCTCGACCGTCTTGCCCTGCTGCTCGACCCAGGTGAAGTACTTGAGATTGTGGACGCGCTTCCGATCCCAGTAGGTCAGCTCGAGCATGTGGTCGATGGTCTGTCCCATCAGGCAGGCATCGAAGTCCCTCGCCGCGTCGGATGCGGTGTATTCGCCGCGCTCCTCGCGCAGTTCCCGGAGCCTCGACTGGTAGAGTTCCATCGAGTCCGTGGCCACGGTGAAGATGCAATCATCCGTGTCCATCTCGTAGTACCTTGCCATCTTGATGGCGCCGACGAGGTTGGCGACCGAGGAGATCCCGAAGAGGTCCAGCCTGTCGACTATGGCCTCCGGCACCCCGGCCTCCCGCATGTGCTTCCTGCCGGCTTCCTCGTTGAAGAGCCGGATGAGCCTGATGCACTGCTCGTCGTCGATGCCCGCCACCATGTCCATGTTCCTGATGTTGTGGATCCAGGGCACGTGCTTGTCGCCTATCCCCTCGATGCGATGCTCCCCGTAACCGTTGTAGAGCAATGTGGGGCATTGCAGGGCCTCGCCGGCGCATATCCTGACCCGCGGGAACTTCTCGCGTATGTAGTCGGCGCAGCCGAGCGTCCCGGCGGAGCCCTGCGTCAGGAAGACCGCCGCGAACCTGTCGGAGGCCCTCTTCTCGTTCGTGAAGACCTCTTCCATCGCCGGGCCGGTGACTGCGTAATGCCACACGGAGTTGCCGAACTCTTCGAACTGGTTGAGCACGACTACCTCGTCGGGTCTCTCGTTCTTGAGCTCGTGGGTCTTGTCATACACCTCTTTGACATTGCTCTCGGTACCCGGCGTGGCGTAGATCTCCGAGCCGAGTTTCTTCAGGTATTCGAACCTCTCCTGTGACATGCCCTCGGGCAGGACGGCGATCGACGGACACGCCAGGAGGCGCGAATCGTATGCGCCGCCCCTGCAGTAGTTGCCCGTCGACGGCCACAGGGCCTTCTGGGTCGTCGGGTCGAACTCGCCGCGCACCAGTTTCTCGACGAGCGGTCCGAAGGTCGCCCCCACTTTGTGGGCCCCCGTGGGGAAGAACTTGCCCAGCAGCACGAAAATCCTCGCATCGACACCGCTGAGCGCCCGGGGGATTTCGAAGTAGTTGACGCCCCGGAAGCCGCCGCCGCGGGTGACGGGCTCGTTCTTCCACGTGATGCGGAACAAGTTCCTCGGGTGAAGGTCCCAAAGGCCTATGTCCTTGAGTTCCTCCACTATGCCGGCGGGTATCTTGCGGGGATCCCGCATCTGTTCGTAGGTGGGAATGATGATATTCCTCTCCCTGCATCTTCTTACGGTGTTCTCGAGTACCTGTTCCTTGCTCGGCATCTCATACGACTCCTTCCAGGAATGGATCGCGGCGCCCCTCGGGACGAGCCCCACGACCGGTGAGTCCCCATGATAGCAACAAGCGGCGCCTAAATCAAATCCAACGCGGGGGCTTTTGGTTTCGCAATCCGGCCCCCGATGTGATATAATTACAAGGAGGTATAGTATATGGAAAAGCGCATCTGCGGTGCACTGCTGGCCGCTCTCTGGGGAATGCTGGCCGCCGGCCTCTGCCCGGCCTATGCGGACGGCCCTGCGGCCTCGGACAGCGTCGGCCCGGCCTTCGACATCGGCGGGGACGTGGTCCTCGGCCCGCCCATCGAGTACCAGGTGGACGCGGCGGTCGCTTTCGACGGCACCAACTTCCTGGTCGTGTGGGGCGATTACCGGAGCAAGACGTCGAACGACATCTTCGGCGCCAGGGTGGCGCCGGACGGCACCGTGCTCGACGAGGGCGGTTTCATCATATCGGACGCCCCCGGTCAGCAGGCCACCCCGGCCGTGGCCTTCGACGGCGATGGGTACCTGGTCGTCTGGGCGGACAGGCGCAGCGGCACCGACGATATCTACGGGGCGCGGGTGACGCCCGGCGGCGCCGTGCTCGACCCCGACGGACTGCCCATCTGCACCGAGGCGGGCGGACAGGCCGACGTCGCGATCGCCTTCGGCGACACCTGCTATTTCGTCGTCTGGGCCGACACACGCAGCGGCAATGACGACATCTACGGGGCACGGGTCGCGCCCGACGGCGCCGTGCTCGACTCCGGCGGAACAGCGCTCTGCGTCGATCCGGCGTCCCAGCGATACCCGACGACGGCCCACAACGGGGCGGGATGGCTAGTCGTCTGGGCGGACAGGCGGAGCGGACAGCTGGACATCTACGGGACCAGGGTGACCTATGCCGGGGCGGTGCTCGATTCCGGCGGCATCCCCGTCGCGGTGACCTCGGCCGACGAGGCGCATGCCGCCGTCGCATACAACGGCAGCGAATGCCTGGTCACGTGGGGCGTCGACATGGGCGCGACTTCATACGACATATACGCTACGCGCGTGGACACCGCCGGGGCGGTGCTCGACTCCGGTATCGTCGTATGCGACGACCCCGCCTACCAGGGCTATCCGGCGGTGAGCACCAACGGCCCCGATTACTTCGTCGTCTGGGACGACTATCGCAACGGCGACACCTGGGATGTCTACGGCGCGCGCATCGACTCGACCGGCGCGGTGATCGACACGACGTCGCTCGCGCTCAGTCTGGAGCCGAGCCAGCAGTTCGGCCTCGCGACGGCATTCGACGGCTCGAAATGGCTGATCGCGTGGCACGACAGCCGCAACGATCATAAGGATATCTTCGCGATACGCGTCGGCTCCGACGGCACGGTGCTCGATCCGGCGTCGTTCCTCATAAGCGTGGCGTCCGTCGACGAGGCCGAAGCCGCTGTCGCATACGACGGCGCCGGCTATCTGGTCGTGTGGCACGAGTGGCGCGAGGAGACGCTTTACGACATACGCGCCACGCGGGTGTCCGCGGACGGCACGGTGCTCGATCCCGCGGGTATTTCCGTGTGCGTGGACTCGAGTGACGCGATGTATCCTGCGGTCTGCTTCGGCGGCAGCGACTATCTCGTCGCGTGGCAGGACTACCGCAACGGCGAGGCCGACATATACGCCGCCCGGATTGCGCCCGACGGCACGGTGCTTGACCCGGGCGGGTTCTCCGTTTCGCTCGGCCCGGACGACCAGGAGCGCCCGGCCGTGACCTTCAACGGCGTGAGGTACCTCGTCGTCTGGCAGGACAGGCGGAGGGGCGACTTCGACATAAGGGCGTCGCGGGTCGATCCCGACGGCACGGTGCTCGAGGCCTGGGGAATACCCGTGTCGGAGGCCTTGATGGACCAGGCCCGCCCTTCGGCGGCGTCCGACGGCCTGGACTTCTTCGTCGTATGGGAGGACGCCCGCAACGTTTACGACGACATCTTCGGAACACGGGTACGGAGGAACGGGGCGGTGCTCGACTCGTCCGGCATCGCCATAGCGAGTGCGCCGCTTGCCCAGGAACATCCGGACGTCGTGTTCGACGGCGACCGGTACGCCGTCGTCTGGCAGGACTACCGCACCAACGTCGACTATGACATATACCTCTCGAGGGTCACCGCCGACGGCACGGTGCTTGACCCGTCCGGAATCATCGTAAGCGGCGCGGCGGGTGACCAGCAGGAGCCCGCCATAGCCTTCAACGGCAGGGAGTACTTGATGATCTGGCAGGACGGCCGCGGGTCGGCCGGGCTCGACATATACGGCGCCCGTGCCGACACTTCCGGGGCGGTCTCCGACCCCTCCGGCTTCGAAGTCTCCGGCGCCGCCAATCACCAGATGACGCCCGACGTCTGCACGACACCGATCGGGGTCGCCCTGATGATCTACTCTTCCTTCATCTCCGATCCCGGCTACGGGTCTTATCGCGTGTGGGGCAATTTCTTCGACACCGTGGCCGGCGTCCCTCCGGGGGCGGCGCAGGGGTCGGCGTATCTCTATCCCAATTCACCCAATCCCTTCAGGAGCCGGACCACGCTGCGCTTCACGCTCGGCGAGACGGCCGATGTGAAGCTCGCGGTCTACGACGTGCTCGGCCGCCGCGTGGTGACGCTCATCGACGGCCCCCGGGCGGCGGGGATGTATGACATAGACTTCGACTCCGCCTCGACGGCGGGTCACGCCCTCGCCCCCGGTCTCTACTTCGTCGATTTCAGGGCCGGGGCCTGCCGCCGGACACGGAAGATGCTGCTTCTCGAGTAGACCGCGCCGCCGTTCGCCGCGGTCTATTCGCTCTCGGTCGCCAGGTAATCCTCGTCGTCGAACGTGCTGTCGAGGTAGGTGTAACGCCGCTCGGTGGGCTCGAAAGTATAGCTCGGCTTGGAGGGAAACACCCGGTAGTCTTCGCGCCCCCTGAGGCTCCGGAAGGCGTAGAAGCCCTGCGAATTGGTTCGGGTGTTCTTCGTCGCGTGACCCGTCAGGAACACGGCGACGTCCCTCAAGGGGCCGTGCATATCGAAGACCTGGCCGCTGATGTCGAAGCTGTCGACATGGGCCGCGACGAAGTCCAGGCCCGAGTGATCCCGGTCGATGGCCTTGATGCAGTGCTCGGGCGGGTCGAACTCCCACGGGCCCTTCTTGGGCGTCACGCAGTAGTCCCTCCACAGGACGGCGCCGATGATCTCGTAGCGGCCGTCCTTGTCCGTTTCCCCGAAGAGGCGGTGGCTGCCCGACCTCAGCGTGACCTTGACCTCCCTGTGAGGCCGGCCGGCCTCGGTCTCGATGTAGCCGCTCACGGCGCAGCCCTCGCTCGAGCACCCGGCGGAATCCCCGGGGTCGGCCGCGAACGGGTCGCATGCGGCCGCGCCGAGCGCGAGGGTGAGCACGAACACCGCCTTGCGCATGGTCACGATGCCTCCTCCGCCGGGATCTTCCGCCGTCCGGGCGCCCCTGGGCCCTCGGGACAATATAACACCGACGGGGGCCTCAGGTAAGCGGTAAAAAGCGCGAGGCCTCCGCCGCCGGGCCCGCCTTGACAATGCGCGCCCATTCGGTATAATGACGTGTCCAACCGACCCGGCCGGTTGCGCCGGGGATGCGTTATCCAGGCTGCGGTGCGAGGCGCCCGCGGCTCGACATGTTTAGGGCTCCGACAAGCCAAGAGGACGGTTGCCATGAAGACCGACGGTTTCAAGGGAAGAGACTACATGACCCTGCTCGACTGGAGCAAGGAGCAGGTCGAGTCCATGCTCGAGGTGGCATTCGATCTCAAGCGGAGGTTCGCGCTCCGCGAGCCGCATGATCACATCCTGCGCGCGCAGACGCTCTTCATGCTCTTCTACAATCAGAGCCTGCGCACGCGCAACTCCTTCGAGGCCGGCATGACCCAGCTCGGCGGGCACGCCCATTTCCTCGATCCCAACAAGATCTACACGCCCGCACTGGAGGGCAAGGAGGTCGCCTACTCGACCGAGCGCGTCTCCGACGTCGCGAGGGTGCTCTCCCGCATGGGCGACGCCATCGCCATACGCTGCTACGGCGACCCCGTGGACTGGGTGTACGGAGGCGCGCACGCCCTCATGGAGGAATTCGCGCGCTGGTCCGACATACCGGTGATCAACATGGAGTGCGACAAGTACCACCCATGCCAGGCGCTTGCGGATATAATGACGGTCAAGGAGTACTTCGGGACGTTCAAGGGGATCAAGTTCGTCATGAGCTGGGCCTACAGCCCGAGCGTCCACAAGCCGCGCGCGGTGCCCCAGAGCGCCGTCATCGCGGCGTCGCTCATGGGATGCGAAACCGTGCTCGCCCATCCGCCGGAGATGGAGCTCGACCCGGAGGTGATCGCCGCCTGCAAGGCGAACGCCGGGATGAACGGGACGACGTTCACCGTCACCCACGACTTCGAGAAGGCCTTCGAGGGCGCCCACGTCGTATATCCCAAGGCCTGGGCGGCGACTCCCATATTCCAGCCGCCCGTCGGTGAGAACGATCCCGACAAGACCCAGCAGATTTTCGACAAGTACAAGAGCTGGAAGATGACTTCCGAGATCATGGATACCGCGGCCAGGGACGCCATATACATGCACTGCCTGCCGGCCGACCGCGGCTGGGAGGTCGACAACGACGTCATGGACCGGACGGACGTCGCGGGCGGCTGGAGGTCTGCGATTTTCGACGAGGCCGAGAACCGCATGCATGCGCAGAAGGCCGTGATGTCGCTGATAATGGGAGGTAGATAAGGTGAGCGCCGTCGATCTCAAGGGCCGCGACCTCATCGTGACCCAGGAATGGACCCTGGACGAGCTCCAAGCCGTCCTCGACCTCGCGGTCAGGATGAAGAAGGATCGCTACGGATTCACTCGTGTGCTCAAGGACCGCACGTTCTTCATGTTCTTCTACAACCCGTCGGTGAGGACGCGCCAGAGCTTCGAATGCGCGGCGACCGAGCTCGGCGGGCACGCCCAGTTCCTGGAGCCCAAGAGCATGCGGCTCAAGACGGCCAAGACGGCCGGGGAGACGATCGAGGACGCGGCGAGGGTGATGAGCCGCTACGCCTGCGGGCTCGGCATCCGGATTCTCGAGGACAAGGTGGGCGCTTACGGCGAGGGAGACGCCCTTGTGCGCGAATACGCGAAATGGGCCGCCATACCGGTGGTTTCCATGGCGCATGACAAGTACCATCCCTGCCAGGGCCTCGCCGACGTCATGGGCTGGATCGAGTGGCTCGGCCCGGAGGGCGGATTCGATCCCGGCGGACTCAAGGGGAAGAAGCTCCTGATGACGTGGGGGCACGGCGCGCTGGCGCGTTCGTGGAGCAGCGTGCAGGAGGCCATACTGATCGGCTCGCGCTTCGGCATGGATGTGACGCTCGCCCATCCCGAGGGATACGATCTCGACCCCGACGTGATCCGCTGGACACGGGAGAACTGCGAGGCCAACGGCGCCGCCTTCGAGATCACCAACGACGTCCGCGCCGGCTACGAGGGAGCGCATGTCGTATACTCGCGCCACTGGATGAGCCCGGACGCATACAAGGACGGCGAGTTTCTCAAGCAGGCCGAGATAGAGAGGGCCCTCAAGCTCACGGACTGGATCTGCGACTCGGGTAAGATGGCGCTCACGGACAACGCGATCTTCACGCACCCGATGCCCATCGATAGGGGGCACGAGGTCACCGACGAGGTAGCGAGCGGCGAGCGTTCATGCATATACGATGTCGCCGAGAACCGCCTGCACGTCCAGAAGGCGGTCATGGCGCTCACGATGGGGGCGGAGGGATGAAGAACGAGAAGAGCGGACGCAAACTCGCGGTCGTCGCCATCGGCGGCAACTCGCTTATCATCGACAAGCGGCACATGACGGTGGAGGACCAGTACGCGGCCGCCCACGAGACATGTGTCCACATCGCCGACATGATCGAGGCCGGTTGGACGGTCGCGATCACGCACGGCAACGGTCCCCAGGTGGGATTCATACTCCGCCGTTCGGAGCTCTCCCGGCACGAGCTGCACGAAGTACCCCTCGACGCCTGCAACGCCGACACGCAGGGCGCCATCGGGTACGCCATACAGCAGAACCTCTACAACGAGTTCCTGAGGCGCGGGATGGACAAGAACGTGGTGACCGTCGTCACCCAGGTCGAGGTGAAGGCCGAGGACCCGGCGTTCGC
This sequence comes from bacterium, assembly GCA_025774425.1. GTDB lineage: Bacteria > Arandabacterota > Arandabacteria > Arandabacterales > JALGWA01 > JALGWA01. Next base: position 1,562 of record JALGWA010000022.1, on the reverse strand, counting down.
CAGGCCGTCGAAGCCGATCGGAACCTTCATGTCCGCCGCCGACGCCGAGAGGCGGAGAAAGGAAGACGGGTGGGAGGTCATCGAGGACGCCGGCCGCGGCTGGAGGCGCGTCGTGCCTTCCCCCAGGCCCGTGCGCATCGTCGAGGAGCCCGCCGTGAGAGAATTGCTCGACGCCGGCATCATAGTCGTCGCGGGCGGCGGCGGCGGCATCGCGGTGGTCGCGGACGAGGGCGGCGTCCTCAAGGGCGTGGCGGCGGTGATCGACAAGGACTACACGTCTTCACTCCTCGCGCGGAGGATCGGGGCGGACCTCTTTCTCATCACGACGGCCGTGGACAGGGTCTCGCTCAATTTCGGGAAGCCCGATCAGGAGCCCGTCGACCACATGACCCTCGCCGAGGCGAGGCGTCGGCTGGACGAGGGCGGTCATTTCGCCGAAGGCAGCATGGCGCCGAAGATCCGCGCCGTCCTCGAGTTCCTGGAGGCCGGCGGCGGCGAGGCCGTAATCACGGATCCACCGAGCATCGCGAAGGCGCTCAGGGGCGAGGCGGGAACCAGGTTCACGCCGTAGGTCGCGAAGGCGAGGTTTCAAGTCATGAGTGAGCGTAAGAGATTCTTCCTCACGGAGGCGCAGCTCAGGTTCGAAGTCGAGAAGTGCGAGAACTGCGAGGAGAGACCCTGTCTCGGCGCTTGTCCCGCCGGATGCTCGCCGATGGATTTCATCCTCGCCTCGAGGGTCGGCCTTCCGTCGGACTACAGGAGGGCCGCAGCGGAGATACTCACGGCCAATCCGCTCGGCGGCGTCTGCGGCGTGGTGTGTCCCGACAGGCATTGCATGTCGGCATGCGTTTACGGCGGGTTGAACACGCCAGTCGATATCCCGGCCGTCCAGGCGACGATCGTCCGGAAGGCGAAGGAGCTGGGCGTCATGCCCGCGCTCGGAGAGGTCGAGAAGAACGGCATGGGTGCGGCGGTCGTCGGCGGCGGCCCGGCCGGGCTCGCCGCCGCCGTCACGCTGGCGCGTCTCGGCTATGACGTGACAGTTTTCGAGGAGCGGGACGAGGCCGGCGGCATGTGCCTGCTCATTCCCGAGGGCCGGCTGCCGCGTGACGTGCTGCGGAGCGACATCGAGTACCTGCTCTCGGCGGGGAACATCTCCCTGAGGACGGGGTCGCGTGTCGAAAGTCCCGCGGAACTGCTCGAGCGCGGCTTCGACGCCGTCGCCGTCTGCGCCGGTCTCGGCGTTCCCGCCGCACTGGGGCTGGAGAACGAGGACCTGGCGGTCCCGGGCCTCGCCTACCTGGAGAGCCCCGGCGGGTACCCGATGCCCGGCCGGGTCGCCGTCGTCGGCGGAGGCGCCACCGCCCTGGACTGCGCCGTGGTCGCGGCCGAGAGGGGGGCCGAGCGCGTAGAGCTCATAGCCCTCGAAAATCTCGCCGAGATGCCGCTCACGGCCGCCGAGAGGCAGGAGCTTCTCGACCGCAGAATCGAGGTGTCCGGCAGGACGCGCGTCTCGGAAATAATGAAGGGCAAGGGCCGCGCAGCCGGAATCCGGACCGTCA
>JALGWA010000021.1 GCA_025774425.1 bacterium | reverse complement strand
GCCCGGACCATCTCCTGACGCATGACAACACGGCCGCCATAATCGGAAAGATCGCGGACGAGCTGGACACTTACGGCATCGCCGACAGCGGCCTCCCCGTCATCGTGATAGACCATGTCGTGCCCGCGGCCAGCGAGAAGACGGCGGCCAATCACAAGAAGATCAGGGAGTTCGTCGGGAAGTTCGGCATCAGGAACTTCTACGACGTCGGCGAAGGCATCTGCCACGAAGTCCTCGTGGCGAAGGGCTACGCGATGCCGGGAAGTCTCGTAGTCGGGAGCGACTCGCATACCTGCACCTACGGCGCCGTCGGCGCCTTCGCCACCGGCATCGACCGGACCGAGGCGGCGGCCATCATGCTGACCGGCAAGACCTGGTTCAAGGTTCCCCACTCGATCAAGATCGTGCTCGCCGGCGAGCTCCCCGCCCCGGTATCCGCCAAGGATCTCGTGCTCACCATAATCGGCGACATCGGCGCGAGCGGGGCCAACTACATGTCGGTCGAGTTTCACGGTGCCGTCGGCGCACTCGACTTCGAGAGCCGCATGACGATCGCCAACATGGGGGTCGAAATGGGCGCCAAGAACGCGGTCTTCCCGGTGGATGCCGTGACGAGGAAGTACCTCGAAGACATCGGCGCGGTGGACGGATGGGAAGCCGTGGAGGCCGACGACGACGCCGAATACCGGCGGACATTGACGTACGACCTCTCCGGGATCGAGCCGGTCGTCGCCAGGCCGCACGGCGTGGACAACGTGGCGCCGGCCCGCGACCTCGGCGACGTCACGATCGACCAGTTCCTCATAGGCACATGCACCAACGGGCGCCTGGGGGATCTCAAGGCGGCCGCACGGATACTGCGGGGCAAGCAGGTCAAGCCGGGCTCTAGGCTTCTCGTGCTGCCGGCGAGCAGGGACATACTGCTGGAAGCGGTGAACGACGGGACCATACCCATGCTCATAGATTCCGGGGCGACGGTGCTCCCGCCCGGCTGCGGGCCGTGCCTGGGTGCGCATCAGGGCGTGCTCGCTCCGGGCGAGAGATGCCTGAGCACGGCCAACAGGAACTTCAAGGGGCGGATGGGCTGCAAGGACGCCGAGATCTACCTCGCCAGCCCCGCGACCGTGGCCGCGAGCGCGCTCGAGGGCAGAATCGTGGACCCGAGGGATTTCGTATGAAGGCGGACCCAAGCCAAGGCGGTTTGAAATGAAGATCTGGAGATACGGAGACGACGTCAACACCGACATGCTGTTTCCCGGCAAGTACACCTACACCGCGAGCACGCCGGAGGAGATCGTCCCCCACCTCCTGGAGGACCTCGATCCCGACTTCGCGGGCGAGGCCGGCGAGGGCGACATCATTCTCGCGGGAGACAATTTCGGCTGCGGGAGCTCGAGGGAGCAGCCGACGGTGGGCCTGAAGGCGATCGGCATCAAGGCCGTGATCGCGAAGAGTTTCGCGCGCATATTCTACCGCTCGGCCGTCAACCAGGGGCTGGTTCTCATCGAATGCCCGGACGCGGTCGACGCTTACAGGGAAGGCGACGAGGTCCAGGTCGATCCCGAGGCGGGAACGGTCAAGGTCGCGGGCAGGGAGTTCACCTTCCCCGGGCTCCCGCCGGAGATACTGGCGATCCGGGACGCCGGGGGGCTTCTCAACCACGTGAGGAAAGAGCTCGAAGAAAGGAAGGCGGGCGATGCCTAGGGGCGTTGGCGGAAGGCGCGGAGAGGGCGTGAGGTCGGACTGCTACATCGCTGTCGAAACGAGGGACGCGGGCGGCATAGACATCGCGCTCAAGTCCAAGGTCGAATCGATGTACGGCGAGTCCATAGCCGGGCTCGTCAGGCGCGGCCTCGAGTTCTTCGGCATCGAGCACGCAGCCGTCGAAGTCGAGGACCAGGGTGCGCTTCCTTTCGTGATCATGGCGAGGCTGGAGGTCGCGGTCAAGCGCCTCGATCCGTCGGAGAAGCGGGAGTTCCTGCCGGAGACGGCGCCCGAGTGCCGGTACGCGAGCAGGCGCGACCGGATGCGGCGCTCGAGGCTCTACCTGCCCGGCAACGAAGCGCGCTTCATGATCAACGCCGGACTCCATGAGCCCGACGGGGTGATCCTCGACCTCGAGGACAGCGTGCACCCGGCCGAGAAGGACGCGGCGCGCATACTCGTCCGGAACGCGTTGAGGCAGGTCGACTTCTTCGGCTCGGAGCGCATGGTGCGGATCAACCAGGGCGGCCTCGGGCAAGAGGATCTCGAGAGCGTCGTGCCGCACAACGTGCACGTCGTTCTCATTCCCAAGTGCGAGAGCGCGGAAGAAGTCATCGCGGTCGACGAGAAGATCCAGGCGGTAAGGAAGGAGCGCGGCGTCGAGAACGAGGTCTATCTCATGCCGATCATCGAGTCGGCCCTGGGCGCCTTGAAAGCTTACGAAATCGCGTCTGCCTCTCCCAACAACGTCGCACTCACGATAGGGCTGGAAGACTACACGGCCGACATCGGAACGAGGCGGACGCCCGAGGGACGCGAGAGCTTCTGGGCGCGGAGCGCGGTCGTGAACGCCGCGCGCGCCGCCGGCCTCCAGCCCATAGACACCGTCTTCAGCGACGTCCGCGACATGGACGGCCTGCGCGCGAGCGTGCTCGAGGCCAAGTCCTTGGGCTTCGACGGCAAGGGCTGCATACACCCGCGCCAGATCCGCGTGATCCACGAGGCCTTCGCGCCGACCCGGGCCGAGGTCGAGCGGGCCACCAGGATAGTTCTCGCTTTCGAGGAGGCCGAGAAGAAGGGGCTCGGCGTCGTCTCGCTCGGAAGCAAGATGATAGATCCCCCCGTGGTCAAGCGGGCGCTCCACACCGTCGACATGGCGATTGCGGCGGGCGTACTCGACGCCGACTGGAGGGACTCGGAATGAAACGTGAATACGAACTCGTCGAGAACGCCGTCGGCAGGCTGGTCCCCACGGTCGTCAACGGCAAGGAGCAGGTGCCGTACATGGGCGTGGCCAAGCACAGGCCGGAAGGCAGAAAGGCTGCTCCGCCCATCGCCTCGGCGGCGGATTATCCCGCCGACGGCGACAAGGTCGTCAAGGACCTCCGGACCGCGCTCGAAGCCGCCGGTCTCAAGGACGGCATGACCGTCTCGACGCATCATCACCTGAGGAACGGCGATTTCGTCGCCAACATGGTCTTCGACGTCGCGGCCGAGATGGGCGTCAAGGACCTGATGTGGTTCCCGAGCGCGTCTTTCCCCTGCCATGCGCGGAACATAGAGCACATGGACAGCGGCGTGATACATCACATCGAGGGCAGCATGAACGGGCCCCTGGGCAGGTATTGCTCCGAGGGCAGGATGCGCGGCATGGGCGTGCTGCGGTCGCACGGCGGGCGCTACCAAGCGGTGCAGGACGGCGAGGTACACATCGACATCGCCGTGATTGCGGCGCCGACGGCCGATCCCTTCGGCAACGCCAACGCCCTCGAGGGGCCCTCGGCTTGCGGGCTGCTCGGCTTCGCGCTTGCGGACTCACAGTACGCGGACAAGGTCATAGTGGTCACCGACAACCTCGTTCCCTTCCCCTGCGTCCCGTGGCAGATCCAGGGCAATTACGTCGACTACGTCGTCGCGGTCGAGAGCATCGGCGACCCGGAGAAGATAGTCTCGGGAACCACGCAGATAACCCGCAGTCCGGACAGGCAGCTGATCGCGGAGCTGACGGCGCGCTTCGTCAGGGAAGCAGGCATCATGAGGGACGGTTTCTCCTTCCAGGCCGGCGCCGGCGGCACGGCCCTCGCCTTCGCCATCTACCTCAAGGAGATGATGAAAGAGGCGGGGGTCAAGGCGCGCTTCGTCAGGGGCGGGAGCACCCAGTATCTCGTCGAGATGCTCGAAGAGGGCCTCACCGACTACATACTCGACGGCCAGACCTTCGACCTCGAGGGGGTGAGGTCGATGCGCGAGAACCCCGGCCACGTGTGGACGAGCCCCTTCACGAGCTACAACTACAACGGCAAGGGCTTCTTCGGGACCATGGTCGATGTCGTGGTGCTCGGGGCGACGGAGGTCGACGTCGACTTCAACGCCAACGTCGTCACGCATTCGGACGGCGTGCTCCTCCACGGCATCGGGGGGTGGCAGAACTGCCTCTTCAGCAAGTGCACCATCCTGCCCATCCCCTCGTTCAGGGACAGGATCCCCGTGCTCGTGGACGAGGTCACCACTCTGGTCGGGCCCGGAGAACTCATCGACGTCATAGTCACCGAACGGGGCATCGCGATCAACCCTGCGCGGCGGGACCTCCTGGACGCGGTGCGCGGCTCGGACCTTCCCGTCAGGCCGATACAGGACATCAAGGCCGATGTCGAGAAGATAGTCGGCGGCCCGCCGGCGAGACCGGAGTTCGGCGACAAGGTCGTCGCCGCCATCAAGTGGGTGGACGGCACCGTGATCGACTGCGTCCGCCAACTCCCCTGATGGGGTCAGAGCTCAAAATGCACAGTCGGCCGACGCGCCCACTCTCTCTCGTCCGACCGGCGACGCTTCTCCTGGCCCCTCCACTCCGCGGCGCACCTATGGGGCGGCGCCGCTTCCAGTGACGAAATGCGCCCGGGCCCGAGCGCGGGACCGGCGGTGCCGCCTTGGCACTGCGCCTTCCCGCCTGGGGGTGGACGGAGCGGCGGGCGCAACCGTCGGGCGAAGGCCCGATCTCATGTGTGCACCTTGAAACTCCTGATGCGGGTCAGGCGGTACATCTTGTTCCTGCCGTCGGCATGAGAGTAAGCCGCGAGGTATACCAGGCCGTTGATTTGGACTATGGCCCGCGGGGTCACGCGCCGCGGCTCAAGCCCCCGGGTCCCGCCCGCATAGATTATCTCCACGGCGCGGCTCTCCTCGAGCGCGGCGTCGAGAGCCTCAAAACCAGGCGGCGCCTCCACCTTGTTCACACCGGCATCGAGGAAGGTCACGGGCGGGCAGAGCGCCGCCAGATCCCCCACCGTCCGCAGACCTTCCGCCCTGTCCAGGAGCGCCAGGAACAGGCCTTCCACGAGCCGCGCATCCGCAAGGGCCCGGTGCTCCTGGCTCGGGGCGATCTCGAGCGCGGCGCATAACCCCTGAAGGCTGTAACCGGGCAGATAGGGGATCAAGGCCCTGGCGAGCGCGACCGTGTCGAAGATCTTGTGCCCGGGAACCGGCAGCCGCGCGCGGTACAGGTCGAGCACGATGAACCCCACGTCGAAGAGGGCGTTATGTGCAAGCAATACGTTGTCGGGCGGGCCCAGAAACTCGATGAAGCGGGGCAGCACTTCCTCCGCCGTCGGCTTGCCGCGGAGCAGGTCATCGGTAATGCCGTGGATGTTGCTGGCTTCCTCGGGCACCGGCCTTCCCGGATCTATCAGCATGTCGAAGGTGTCCGCACTGGCGCCGTCGAGCCGGAACTTGACCGCGCCTATCTCCAAGAGACTCGCAGCGACCGGCTTGAGGCCGGTGGTCTCGGTGTCGAAGGCGACGAAAGTCGCATCACGCAGAAGACGGTCCTCAATCATCGCTGCCTCCCACTCGAGAATACATCAAGGACGCCGCCGACTACACTGAATTATCGAGGTAAAAAGCGTGCCAGTCAGGCGGCCGCCTGTGCATTTTGAGCTCTGACCCCTCGAGATTGTGCATTTTGAGCTCTGACCCCTTGTGTTATAATGTGTCGATATGGAAAGGCGGGGGAAGAGACCCGAGGACCTGGAGAGCACCCTCCGGCGGATAGACGGCAGGGGCTACAAGGCCTACAAGGACATCCAGGGCGTATACGAGTTCGCCCGGTTCACGCTTTTCATCGACCACGTGCAGGGCGATCCCTTCGCATCACCGAGCAGGTTGAGGATCAGGGTCCCGCTCGACGCGGCCGGGTTCGCCCCCGACCTGTACTCCACCAGGTCCCGCCGCGTGGCGCTCGCCGACTACCTCCTGAGGCTCTTCGACTCCCATTGCCGTTCGGTCCGGACGCGGCGCGGAACCGGCAAGAGCGGGCTCATAGGCGTGGACAGTCCCGGCCAGGAGATACTCGAGCGCACGGCCGCCTTCGTCGACGACGCCGCGATAGAGGTGCGGCTCCACGCCGGCCTGCCGGCGCGCGGCCGCACCGTACTGGGGCGGGAGGCCGCCTTCATGCTCCTCGACGACCTTCCAGAGATCGCCGGCAAGTCTCTCTTCCACTCCTCGCTCGGCGAGGACCGGCGGCGGGACCTCCTGCGCCACATCGAGACCAACGAGGACGCCGACCACCTGAGGGCCGCCCTCCCGGAGGCGGGCATAGTCGCCTTCATCGCCGACGGCTCCGTCCTGCCCCGGAGAAGCGGAACCGACGAGAGGCCTCTCGAGAAAGGCCGGGTGGTCGAGTTCCGGTCCCCTCCCGGTCTCGCGGTGAAGTTCGACCTCCCCAACAGGGGCGGGATCACCGGGATGGGAATCCCCGCGGGCGTCACCCTGATCGTCGGCGGGGGCTATCACGGCAAGTCGACCGTCCTCAACGCCATCGAACGCGGCATATACAACCATGTCCCCGGCGACGGGCGCGAATTCGCGGTGACGATCCCGTCGGCGGTCAAGATAAGGGCCGAGGACGGCAGGCGCGTGGAGAAGGTCGACATCTCACCCTTCATCACCAACCTCCCCTTCGGGGTCGACACGACGAGGTTCTCCACCGACAACGCCAGCGGCTCCACCTCGCAGGCGGCCAATATCATGGAGGCCGTCGAGGCGGGGACCAGGCTTCTCCTGACCGACGAAGACACGGCCGCGACCAACTTCATGATACGCGATCACAGGATGCAGGAGCTGATCTCCAAGGACAAGGAGCCCATCACCCCCTTCGTGGACAAGATCCGGCAGGCGTACACCGACCTCGGGGTCTCGACCATACTGGTGATCGGCGGGAGCGGCGACTACTTCGACGTCGCGGACCTCGTGATAGCCATGGACTCCTTCCGGGCCCGGGACGTCACCGCCGAGGCCCGCGCCATCGCCGGCAAGTACGCGAGCGAGCGCCGGCGCGAGGGCGGCGAGCGCTTCGGCCGCTTCACGCCCCGGGTGCCGATGCGCGAGAGCCTGGACGCCAGCAAGGGTCGCCGCGAAGTCAAGATCTCCGGAAGGGGGACGAGGACCATTCTCTTCGGCAAGTACACGATCGACCTCTCCGCCGTCGAGACAATAGTGCACCCGGCGCAGGTCAACGCCATCGGCCGGGCCATCTACTACGCCCGGACCCGCTACATGGACGGCGCGCGGACACTGCCGGAAATACTCGACCTCGTGATGGAGGACATCGAGCGCTCGGGCCTCGACGCAATAGACCCGAGGAAGATGGGCGACTACGCCGTGTTCCGGAGATTCGAGCTCGCCGCGGCGCTCAACCGCCTGCCGTCGCTGCGGGTCGCCTGAAACCCATCTTCCACCTTTTTGTTGAATCCTCGAAGACCCCGGGGTAGAATACGCGTGAGTCGGTGCCTTCCCCTGTTGAGAAGAAATATCAGCCCGAAGAGGTGATTTCCTATGAGAGACGCGCAAGCAAGCATTCTCATCGCGGCATTCTGTCTCGTGCTGTCCTCCGTCCCCGCCCACCTGCTCGCCCAGGGCGACGCCGTGGACGACGAGGAGGGCGTGTACACCGATGTCGGCGAGGACGTGGACGAGATCATCGAGACGGACGACGCCCTGACGGAGGAAGCCAAGAGCGCCAGGGCGAAGAAGGAGACGGAGGCCCTGCTCGACGGAATCAAGTGGCTGGGCCAGTCCGGGTTCCTCATCGAGGACGAGTCGACCATATACATCGACCCGTATGACCTGCCCGACGGCCTGCCGAAGGCCGACCTCATATTCGTCACGCACGAACATTACGACCACCTCTCGCCGAAGGACATCCTCAAGATTCTCAGGCCCTCGACGAAGGTCGTGATAGCAAAGGCGGCCCGATCCGGCCTGCCGGAGGAGGTCAGGCGGGTAATCACGGTGACTCCCGGCGAGTCCATCGAGGTGGACGACGTCAAGGTGGAAGTGGTGCCGGCCTACAACAGGACCAAGAACTTCCATCCGAAGAAGCGGGGCGACGTCGGCTATGTGCTTCACCTGGAAGACAGGGTCATATACCACGCCGGAGACACCGACTTCATCAACGAGATGAAGCAGATAGAGACAGACATCGCCTTCCTCCCGGCCGGCGGCACCTACACCATGGACGCCGCCGAAGCGGCAAGGGCGGCGAACGCCATCGGGCCCAAGGTGGCCGTCCCCATACACTGGGGCAAGATCGTCGGAAGCATCGAGGACGCCGAGAAGTTCGTCGCCGAATGCAAGGTGCCGGCCGTGATAATGGAAGTCTATGCTCCTCCCGAACAGGAAACCGGCCGGCGGTAGTCGCCCGTCGAAAGGAGGCGGAAGTTGCGCAAGGTGCTGATCGTTGTCGGGATCGTCATCGCGGCGATCGTGGTAATCGTCCTCGTCATGAAGGGCAGAGTCGCCAAGATCGAGGACGTGCGGACCGCCGAGGTGGAGATGGGAGAGGTGACCAAGGCCGTCGTGGCGACGGGCCAGATAGAGCCCCTGTCGGTAGCCGAGGTGAAATCCAAGATAGGCGGCGTCGTCCGCAGGTTCTTCGTCGACGAAGGCGACGTCGTCAGGAAGGGCCAGAAGCTGGCCGAGATAGTGCCCACCGCCACCCCCGAGCAGCTTGTCTACGCCAGGGAGAAGGTGGAGACGGCCAGGCTGACCCTCGAGCGGGCCAAGCGCAAGCTCGCCCGCGCCGAGGAGCTCGCCGGGAAGAACCTCGTCGCGGAGGAGGCCGTGGAGGACGCCGAGACCGAACTCTCCATGGCGGCGGCGAGGTATGACGCCGCTTTCGCCGAACTCCGGGTCCTCGAGCAGGGAGCGGCCACGGGACGGTCGGGCGACGATGGGTACACCGGCTCGCAGACGGTCGGCGCCCTCGAGGACATGACCATCCTCTCGCCGATCTCGGGCATAGTGCTCTCGCGGGACGTCGATGAGGGGTCGTCCGTCATAGCCATGTCGTCCGCATACGGGGGGACGAGCCTCATGACACTGGCCGACGTCTCCAAGATGCATTTCGAGGGCTATGTGGACGAGAGCGACGTCGCCAGGATACACGAGGGCATGCCCGCCAAGATCTTCGTCGATGCGCTGCCCGAGACGACGTTCGCCGGAACTCTCACGAGGATATCCCCGCATGGCGAGAAACAGGAGGGTGTCGTCAACTTCCGTGTCGAGGCCGAGATAGACGGAGAGACTTCCCTCCTCAGAACCGGCATGTCGGCCGACGTGCAGCTCGTGCTGGACGAGCGCAAGGACGTTCTCACGGTTCCCGAAGGCGCGATGATCTACGAGGGCGACAGCACCTTCGTCGAGGTCGTCGACGAAACGGCCGCAGGCGGCAGGCGCAGGGTCCCCGTCGAGGCCGGCCTGAGCGACGGCATAAAGACCGAGATCGTCGAAGGCCTCGAAGAGGGGGACAAGGTAGTGCTCCAATGAGCCGCCCCCGGTAACGCGCATGCAAGTATCCGATCTCATACGCCAGTCATTCGCGGCTCTCATGACGCACAAGTGGCGGAACGCCATCTCGGCCTTCGGCATCGCCTGGGGCGTCGCGTCCGTCCTGATCCTCGCGGGCTGGGGCGTCGGCATACGCGACCTCATCCGCGGAGGCATGGCCGATCTCGGCGACAATATAATCTTCGCCTTCCCCGGCCACACTTCGGTCGGCGTCGGCGGCTACCGCGCCGGCAAACCGGTGATGATCTACCCGGAGGACCTCGAAGTGATCAAGGCCTACGGGTCCAAGCTCAAACTCGTGATGCCCGTGGACAATCTCACCCTTCCCGTCGCCTACGGCACCGAGAGCGAAGACCGCACCATAAGAGGCGTTCATCCCGACTCCAAGACTTTGAGGAACCTGCAGCCGGAGAAGGGAAGGTTCTTCACCCCCGACGACATGCGCTACAGGCGGCGGGTGTGCTACCTGGGGCGGGCCGTCGCAGAGGAGATGTTCGGCGACGACATCGACCCGCTCGATCAGGAGATCCGGATCGGCGGAGTGAGGTTCGTCGTCATCGGCGTGCTGCACGACAAGTCCAAACAGACCGCCAACGTCGGCACGCGCGACGAGGACGTCGTCTTCATCCCGTTCACGACCTGCCGCAGCCTCTTCACCGGGCGCCGCCCCCTGTCCTGGGTGCAGGCGCGCGCCTTCAACCCCGAGCAGAGCGAGGAGGCCGGAGAGGAGATAAGGGCGGCCTTGGCCGCCAAGTATCATTTCTCTCCCGACGACAAGGAAGCGCTCTTCATCCTTCCGATGACCCGCTACACCAAGATGATAGACACCTTCACTGCGGCCCTGGCCATATTCGTGGCCGCCGTCGGCGTCGTCACCCTCGCGATCGGCGGCATCGGGGTCATGAACATGATGCTGGTGTCGGTCCACGAGCGCGTACCGGAGATCGGCGTCCGCCGGGCCGTGGGCGCGACGCGCAGGTGGATCATGGCGCAGTTTCTCACGGAGACGGCGATGCTCACCCTGATGGCCGGCCTCGTCGGCCTCGCTTTCGGGATGCTCGTGCTCTTCGCCCTGTCCAAGATCCCGATGGAGGATTTCCCGGTCCCCGTGATGTCCTGGGGTGTTACGCTGGCCGCGGTGGCCGTCATGATAGCCACGGCCTTCGTCTCGGGCATC
>JALGWA010000470.1 GCA_025774425.1 bacterium | reverse complement strand
GACGAGCAGCTCGAAGTACAGCATGGCGTTGCGCTCCAGGTTCCGCCGGGGTCTGACCTCCTTGGGGTCTGACCCCACCCATCCGGCCCCGGCCTTGTTCCGCTCAAGGTCCCGCCGCCCCGGGTTCCGCCGGGGTCTGATCCCCTTGGGGTCTGACCCCACCCATCCGGCCGCGCGCATTCCGAGCATCATCCCACCGATCGCCGCCACCACGATCGCCGCGGGGAGTATCAGCATGATCTCGTTGGCCATGTCCGCAAGATGCGACGGGCTCAGCATGCCGAAGGCATCGCCGTGCCCGAGGACGGGGAGAACATGCGCACCGTATTCGATGAAGGCGCTTACGAGGAAGGCACCGAGGGCCGTAGCCGCGGCGATGAGGGCCGCAAGCCGCCCCAGCCCTTTCCTTCCCGTGCCCCACGACCGCGGCGCCAGGAGGAAGCCGAATGACGGTGCCAGCAGTATCCCCTCGATGTGCATGAAGGCCGCGAGGAGAAGGCAGGCGAAAGCGGCGGCAAGCATACCCGGACGCGGGCTTCGCAGGTAGGCGACGGCGGACAGTACGTACAGCAAACCGAAGAATACGAGCGGACCGTAGTTTTCCACATAGCCGAAGTAGAGCTCCATGGCGCCCGAGGTCAGCGCGAGCATCATCGTCCAGACGGCGATGCCGCCCGCCGCCGTCTTCCTGGAGACCGTGCGCAGCAGGATGAAGACAAGGAGGCCGCCGAGGATGCAGTTGACGAGCCTGATGCCGTCCACGGGCGATGCCCCGAAACCTCCGAGCGAGATGCGTGCGGCGTAGTAGTAGAGGAGCGAGGTCCCCTTGGCGAGGTGTTCGTGGAGCAGAATGATGCGCGGGCTGCCGACCACCACGGCGTATTGCGGGTCGAAGGCGTGCTCGAAGTTGCTGGCGACCAGGCGCGCGTCGCCGAGGAGCAGCGTCGAGGACCTCGAGAACCAGAACAGGCCCGTCGATGCGACGGCCGCACCCGCCAGCGCCGCCCTCGCGTGGACACGGCCCGGGTGGAGGCGCCGGAGCGCACTCGCGAGCGCCTTGTGGATGCTTTTCCCCACCTGGGGGATGAAGGCCGCGCCGGCGAGGCCGAGCGCGATCAGGCGCACATGCACAGGGTAGAACGCGAGGTGATTGAAGCCCCACAGGCGCACGGCCGGGAGGAAGGAGGCGACGCCGACGAGGACGTATGTAAGAACGGCGGCCGCCAGGGGGAGAGCGTCGAGGCGTGCCCGGACTCCTCCGCTTTCTCTGTCCGCCGTCGATATGCTCATGCCCGTATTATACAATCCGATGCCTGGGGTCAGAGCTCAAAATGCACAGTGCTCTGACCCCACGCGACCAGCGCGGCACCCGGGGGCTGTGCATTTTGAGCTCTGACCCCAGGGATGCACAGTGCTCTGACCCCAATTGAACCCCAATTGAAAAGCCGGGGGATGTGTGGTACAATACAAGAGGGTGTGCGTACGAAACCCCGACATCGGCCCGCGATTCCCTGGAGGTATGCCATGACTCGATATTTCGTTCTCGTGCCGGCGATTGTCTTCATGCTGGGGGCGGCTGCGACGGCCATGCCCGACTTTCCCGATCCCAGGCAGTTCGAGGAGGGTTCGAGGGAATGGCTGAGGGCCGTGGAAGCCCTGAAGTACAGGCCCATGATGCATGACAGCCTGACGCAGAACTGCCCGCATTCCTTCGACGTGCTGCACTACAACATCTCGCTTTACATCGACCTCACGGCCGAGACCATAGAAGGAAACACGGTGGTCACCGCGGTGAGCGAGGAGGCCGGTCTCGACAGCATCGATGGTTCTCACCATCGACCTCGGCGCGGCCTATGCCGTCGGCGACACGTTCGAGGTCCAGGTGTTCTACGGCGGCACGCCGGGCAACGAGGGCCCGAGCGGCTTCGGAGGCTTCTATTTCGGCGGGCTGCCGGTGCATGCCTACCAGATGGGAGTCGGCCTCGAGGCGGATCCTCCCTCCATGGGCAAGTACTGGTTCCCGTGCTGGGACTGGCCCTGCGACAAGGCGACATCCGAGTATCACATTTCGCTGGCGGGCACCAAGACCAAGGCGAGATGCAACGGCGAGTTCGTCGGCACGGATTACGATTCGGTGTCCAACAGGACGACGTGGCACTGGAACAACCCCTACCAGATCACGCCCCATTGCATGACGGTCAACGCGGGAAGGTTCGCCGAGCTCGTGGACTCGACGTATTCGTGGATCACAAACTGGGTCTTCCCGGCTTACACCGAAGATGCGGAGATCCACTTCCAGAACGTCGGCCTGATGATGGAGGGGTTCATTTACAGGTACGGGTCCTATCCCTTCTCGACCTTCGGCTATGTCCAGGAAGCCAAGGGGGACATGGAGCATCAGACCTGTGTCACTCACACGAGCACCGCGATTCAGCCCAATCACATCTACGACTGGCTGCTCGCCCATGAGATGGGCCACATGTGGTGGGGAGACTGCGTTTCCATAGGCGAC
>JALGWA010000020.1 GCA_025774425.1 bacterium | reverse complement strand
ATCACGACCTTGCCGTTCTCGTTCAACTGGGGTTCGGTGCAGCCGTACTCCAGGCTGAACCTCGCCCCTGCATAGGCGGCGTCCACATCGAGGAGACGCTCGACATTCTCCGCGAGGGCGGCCGCCTCCTCCCGGACGGACGCCGTCAGCTCGACCAGGATTCTCTGTATCTCGTTCTTCTCATCCAGCTCGAGCGTCCTGAGGGGGTTGTTGAGCTCCACCGTCTCCATGGGCTCGATGAAGACCGTCGCGCCGCTCTGGGAGGTGTCATGGACGATCCCCGGGACCTTGCTCCTCGAGGCGGCCTTGACGGGTATGACGTAGCGGCCGTGCCTGATGGTGATTATGCCGTCCTGAAGATGGGCCTCGACGCCTTCCTTCCCCAGCATTCTCGAGAGCGCCTTGGAGATCCTGGCGCTGACGCGGGCCTTCTCCCTGCGGATCCTCTTGAGCGCCGGCGAGGCGTCGTCCTTGATGTTCGTGTCCTCGTCTATGGCGCGCTCCACGGCCTTCTCGAGGTCCCGCTGCTCAGTGAGACCCGAGGCGAGATCCCAGAGCAGGGCGCAGCCGTCCCTGTTCTGCCGGAAGAACGATCTCACGAGCCGCGCAGTCCTCGCCGCCGCGGCGACGTCGAGAAGCGAAGCGGCGTCGAGCACGGCGCCGGGCACGGTGGATCTCGCGGCGGTCGGTCTCACGTCGACCGCACCGGCGAGCGGCGGCGTCTTTCCCCATTCGATCAGGCGCCGCATCTCGCTCACCCGGCCCAGTCTCGTCAGCGCTTCGGCGCGAGAAGCCAGGGGTGACAATTCGAGCACCCGCTGCCTGCCCGCATCCGACGACGCAAAACCCGCTACCAGATCCAGGGTCTTGTCGAACTCCAGGACGTGAAGAGTATGCTTCTCCATAGACGAGTCCGCTCACCGCGCTCGCATTCGAGGAACCTGCAAACGGAACGAAAAAGCGTCTCTCAACAACGGCAGCCGTGATGGTAGGGCTCAGGTCTTGTCCGGCGTCAGAAGTTGCTTAACAATCGCACGAACCTTGGATCCCTCGGCCCTGTTGGCGACCCGGGGCATCAGGATCTTCATCACCTTGCCCAGATCGCGCGGACTCTCTGCGCCCGACTCCCGAACGGCCTCGGCGGCCAGGGTTCTTATCTCATCTTCGGAGAGCCTCGGAGGCATGTAGCCTTCAAGGATCTCGATCTCCCTGTGCTCCCTCGCAGCCAGGTCGCTGCGGCCGCCCTTCTCGAAAAGTTCGATGGCCTCTCTTCGCTTCTTGATCTCGGTGCCGATCGTCTTGTAGATCTCGTCTTCCGAGAGGTCGTCCATCTTGGCGACGCTGGCTTCCTTGAGCCGCGTACGCAACAGACGGAGGACGTCCACAGCCGCACGGTCTCCGCTTTTCATTGCGGATTGTAAGTCTTCCTGAAACCGCTCCTCAAGATTCATCTGTATCGCGCCCGTTGCGCCTGCTTCTTGAGAAGCTTGCGCCTTGCGGCAAGAACTTTCCTCTTCCTGCGCTCGCTGGGTTTCTCGAAATGCTGATGCCGCCTGTATTCCGAGAGAAGTCCTTCTCTTTCGCACACTTTCTTGAATCGCCGGAGGGCACTCTCGAAAGACTCATTATCCCTCACGATGATGCTGGCCAAAAACAGCCACCTCCCCTCCAGGGCCGAAATCGGAGTGTCCAAAAAACGCACACCCCCGCATAGTGTTATTCTCCATTCCACAATATAGCAGAACCGCGGCCGCCTGTCAAGTCCAACGGGAGTCTCGCGGCCGAACGGCCTAATCCATTGAAGATAAAGTGGATACGTTTCAGGGGGCCACGGCGGGCCGCCCCAACAGGTGGCGGACGATCGCGACGGCCGCTATGGCGGCCGTCTCGCTCCTCAGGCGCCCCTCTCCCAGACCGAAGACCCGCGCTCCGCGCGCAGCCAGGGCCTCTATCTCGGCGCCGCTGAAGCCGCCTTCGGGGCCCACGAAGAGGCCGACAGCCCCTGCGCCCGCCGGCATGTCTCCGGCGCGCAGGCCATCGGCTGACTCGGCCTCATGGGCGACCAGGATGCGCTCCAGGCCGGAGGCTTCCTCCAGCACGTCCGCGAAGGCCGCCGCCGGACGGACCTCGGCCAGGTGCGCCCGTAGAGACTGCTTCATGGCTCCCAACGCTATTCTCTTCCAGCGGACCAGCCTCGAACGCGTGTCCCTGGCGAGAGCCCTCTCGGTCACGATCGGAACTATGGAGTCCACGCCGAGCTCCACGCATTTCTCTATGACGAGGTCCATTTTCCTGGGCCTGATCATGCCCTGGAAGAGCGTCAGGGTGACGTCCGGAGGCGGCACCTCCACGACCCGCTTGACCCTGGCCACCGCGCCGCCCCTCCGGGCATGCACAAGCACTGCCTCGAAAAGCCTCCCGGCGCCGTCGCTGGCGGCGATGTCGTCGCCCGCCGCCATCCTCAGGCTGGAGACGATGTGCATGCTCTCCTCGCGGGAGAAGTGGATGCAGCCTTCCCTTACCGAGCCCGGAGGTGCGTAGAAGAGGTGATGGTGGCCGCACGGCGCCATGTTCAGTCTCCGAGGAGCTTCATGAGTCTCTCGACGAAGCTCTTGCCGGGCTGCATCTTGTCGCCGTCGGAGAACTTGGAGAGCTCCTCGAGCAGCTTCCTCTCTTCCCTGCTGACCTTGGTGGGCACCCAGACAATCGTCCTCACTATCTCGCTGCCCCTGCCCCTGCGGCCCAGACGCGGCAGTCCCTTGCCCTTGAGCTTGAACATCCTGCCGGACTGCGTTCCCGGGGGGATCTTGAGCTTGTAACCGCCGTCGAGCGTCGGGACGTCTATCTCGCCGCCGAGGACGGCGGCCGAATAGGAGATGGGGACATTGCAGTGGATGTCGTCCCCGTGCCGCTCGAAGACCGGATGCTCCTCCTCCTCTATGTACACGAGCAGATCGCCCGCGGAACCGCCGCGCAGGCCGTCGTTCCCCTTGCCCTTGAGGGGAATGTAGTTCTCGGCCGAGATGCCGGGAGGGATCTTGACCAGCACGGTTTCCTCGACCTCTATGCGCCTTTCACCCCTGCACTCGGGGCAGGGCTCCCTCACCACCCTGCCTTCGCCGCCGCAGGCCGTGCAGACGCCGACATTGACTATCTGGCCGAAAAGCGAACGCTGGACCCGACGCACCTCCCCGGCGCCCTTGCATACCGGGCACGCGACGGGGGTCGTCCCCGCCCTGGCTCCGGAGCCGCCGCAGGCCGGGCACGCGGCCAGACGCCTGAACCTGATCTTCTTCTCCGTGCCCTCTGCGATCTCCTCGAGCGTGAGTCTCACACGCACACGCAGGTCGCTGCCGCGCATCCTGCCGGTGTGCCCCGTGCCGGCCGTCGTCCCGAAGATGTCCCCGAAGGGGCTGCCGAAGTCCCTCATGAAGGCGCGCAGGGCGTCACCGAGGTCGAAGGCCCCGAAGTCGAAGGCGAAGCCGGGCGCGCCGGCGCCGGCCGTGTGGCCGAACCGGTCGTAGCGGGCCCTCCGGCCGGGATCGCGGAGGACTTCGTATGCCTCCGTCGCCTCCTTGAATCTCGCCTCCGCCTCCCGGTCGCCGGGATTGCGGTCGGGATGATACTTCAGCGCGAGGCGGCGATAGGCTCTCTTGATGTCTTCCGTGTCCGCGTCCCGGTCGACTCCAAGGACGTCGTAGTAGTCGCGCTTCGCCATCCGGGAATCACTTGTCCCCTTTGTCATCGTCGTCGATGACCTGGAAGTCCGCATCAACCGCGCCGCCTTCGCCCGCCGCTCCCCGGCCGCCGGCGGCCGTTCCCGTGGCCCGGCCCGCCCCGTCGTCCTCGGACCCCGCGGGGCCCGGGCCCCCGTCCGTGCCCGCCGCCTTGTAGAGCGACTCGGCGATGCCGTACCAGACGCTCGAGAGTTGCTCCGTCTTGGCCGTGATGGCGGAGGCGTCGCCTCCGTCCATGACGCCCCTCAGGGCCTCGATCGCCTCCTCCGCCCTCTTCCTGTCTCCGGCGTCTATCTTGTCCGCATTCTCCTTGAGCGACTTCTCGGTCGAGTAGATCAGCGAATCGGCCTTGTTGCGCGCCTCGACGAGCTCCCGTTTCTTCCTGTCTTCCTCCCGATGCACGTCCGAGTCCTTGACCATACGCTCGATTTCCTGTTCGGACAGTCCGCTCGAGGCCTGCACCACTATCTTCTGCTCCTTGCCCGTCGCCATGTCTTTGGCGGAGACGTGGACGATCCCGTTGGCGTCGATGTCGAACGTGACTTCTATCTGCGGCACACCCCTCGGCGCCGGGGGGATGCCGACGAGGTCGAATCTGCCCAGCGTGCGGTTGTCGACGGCCATCTCGCGCTCGCCCTGCAGCACATGAATGGTGACGGCGGTCTGGTTGTCCTCGGCGGTCGAGAAGATCTGCGTCTTCTTCGTAGGGATCGTCGTGTTCCGCTCGATGATCCTCGTCATGACGCCGCCGAGCGTCTCTATGCCGAGTGAAAGCGGCGTGACGTCGAGGAGCACCACGTCCTTGACGTCGCCCGCAAGCACGCCCGCCTGGATCGCCGCGCCCAACGCCACCACCTCGTCGGGATTGACGCCCTTGCACGGCTCCTTGCCGAATATCTTCCTGACCGTCTCCTGGACGAGAGGCATCCTCGTCGCACCGCCCACGAGAATGACCTCGTCGATGTCGTCGCGGCCCAGGCCGGCGTCCCTGAGGGCCTGCTCGCAGGGCCCGACGGTCTTCTCCACGAGATCCCCGACAAGCTGCTCGAGCTTCGAGCGCGAGAGCGTCATGCTCAAGTGCTTGGGTCCGGCCTGATCGGCCGTGATGAACGGCAGATTGATGTCGGCCTCCATCGTGGTGGAGAGCTCGCATTTGGCTTTCTCGCACGCCTCCTTGAGCCGCTGGAGGGCCATGCGGTCCTGCCTGAGATCTATGCCGTCGGTCTTCTTGAATTCATCGGCCACCCAGTCTATGATGCGCTGGTCGAAATCGTCGCCGCCCAGATGGGTGTCGCCGTTGGTCGACCTCACCTCGAAGACACCCTCCCCGATCTCCAGTATCGATATGTCGAACGTGCCGCCGCCCAAGTCGAACACGGCGATCTTCTCATCCGACTTCTTGTCGAGCCCGTAGGCGAGCGACGCCGCCGTGGGCTCGTTGATGATGCGGAGGACCTCGAGGCCGGCGATCTTGCCTGCGTCCTTGGTCGCCTGCCGCTGGGAATCGTTGAAATAGGCGGGCACCGTGATCACGGCCTGCTCGACCTTCTCGCCGAGGAAATCCTCCGCCGCCTGGCGGAGCTCCTGAAGAATCATGGCGGAGATCTCAGGCGGTGCATACTGCTTGCCCTGCACGCTTATCCTGACCTCCCCGTTGTCCCCCCGCACGACCTTGTAGGGCACTATCTTGCTCTCCTCGGGCACTTCGTCATAGCGCCTGCCCATGAAGCGCTTTATCGAGAATATGGTGTTCTCGGGATTCGTGATCGCCTGCCGCCTGGCGACCAGCCCCGCGATCCTTTCGCCGGCCCTTGTGAAAGCGACGACCGAAGGTGTCGTCCGGCCCCCTTCCCTGTTGGGGATGACCCTGGCCTCGCCGCCCTCCATCACCGCGACGCAGGAGTTGGTAGTGCCCAGATCGATTCCTATTACCTTAGCCATCTTCTCCTCCGGGGTGCTTGGAGACCACCACCTTGCTCGGCCTTATGACCTTGCCCTTGAGCGTATAGCCCTTCTGCGTCTCCTCGATGACGGTCTCGGGCTCCGCGCCCTCGTGCTCCACGGCCATGACGGCCTCGTGATAGTTGGGATCGAAGGGGAGCCCTTTGCATTCGATGGGACAGAGGCCCTGCTCGGAGAGTACGTTCTTCAGTCTCTCGAGCGTCAGTTCGACGCCTTTCGCGAGAGCCTCATGATTCGTGTTCTCCCTCGAGACCTCGAGCGCCCTCTCGAGGTTGTCGACGACCTCGAGAAGGGACTTGATCAGCTCCTCGTTGGCACACTGGATGTATTGCTCTCTCTCCCGGGCCACGCGCTTCCGGTAGTTGTCGAAATCCGCGAGCGCCCTCAGGTACTTGTTCTTGGCTTCTTCGAGCTCCTCGCGGACGACGTCGATTTCGGACGCCGTCCCGCCGCCCGCGGCCTCCTCCCCCTCTCCCCCGACTTCGACCACGCCCTCTTCGGACTCGGGCTTCCTGCTTCTCTTGTGCCTCTTGCC
Source organism: bacterium (assembly GCA_025774425.1). GTDB lineage: Bacteria > Arandabacterota > Arandabacteria > Arandabacterales > JALGWA01 > JALGWA01. Next base: position 4,586 of record JALGWA010000020.1, on the reverse strand, counting down.
GCTCACGTCGTCACCAGACCTCCTCCAGCAAACCCACCTGCGCCGGGTTGATTCTAGTAAGAGGGCGGGGATTTTGCAAGAACCGTGTCGGCCGGGGCCTAGTAGACCGCGTAGGCGCTGTGCACCACGCGGTCGGGGATCTTGACGCCGATGATCTCGGCCGTCCTCAGGTTGAGCGACAGCAGCACCCTGCGCGGCGAGACATACCTGAGATCCTCCGGCTCTTCACCCGAGAGGATCTTCACGGCCAGCTCTCCCGACTGCCGCCCGATGTCTTCGTAGTCGGGACCGACGGCGAAGAGAGCGCCCATCTTGACGAAGTGCTCCGAGAGGCCTATCAGGGGGAGGTTGTTCTGGAAGGCGAACAGGAATACGTACTGCAGCGACTGCGTTGTGAGCACCGTCCTGTCGCCGACGAGCCACAGCGCATCGATCTTGGGTCTGAGTTCGCCGAGAGCCTTCGGGACATCGGCCTCCGACCTGACCGCCCTGGAGACGAAGCCCAGGTTCATGCTGTTGGCGACGGTTCGCCCTTCGTCGACGGCGACCTGGGTCTCATCCGGGTTGAAAATGACCCCGATGCGCTTGGCGCTGGGAACGACATCCAGGAGCGACATGAACTGCTCCCGCACGGGCACATCGAGGCATGCCCCCGTCATCTGCCCGCCGGTCGCGCCGCCCGCGTTCAGCAGGCCGCTCGCCCCCGGTTCGGACACCATGGAGAACACCGCGGGCACATCGAGGTCGGCGTCCTTGACGAACCTCGCCGCATCGGTGCCCAATGCGAGCACGATCCTCGCGCCCATGCCGCCCGCGAGCGCGGCGAGCTGCTCGGCTGTCTGGAGGTCTTCGTTGAGGACGTAGCGCGCCAGCTGCGCATCGTAACGGCCCTCCATAAGGGCGTTCTCGAAGCCCGAGAGAGCCGTGTCGTAGGCTTTGATGCGCCTGCTCTCGAGCACGAGAATAGGTGTGGCTTCCCCGCCGCGCGCCGGTTCGACGCCCGTGGCGAGCACCATGCCCGCAACCAGGGCCAACCCCAGCATCTTCGCGCAGGCGTCCTTTGCAGGGCTCACCGTCGACCTCCACCAGTCAGGCCGCTGCCTTGTGCGCACGTCCCCGCGCGCACTCCTGTCCCGTCGCATGTCTGTAATCTCTTACGGGATTAGTATCGGCCGGGGCCGCCGGACCCTTTAAGCAGAAGTGTTCCAGGGGAAAGGCCGGCCGCGTTGGCCTGTACTTGCGCTTTCCGACAGGCCCCCTACCTGATGATCCTGCCCATGCGCCTGAACCTCGGAAAGTGGTTCTCCCCGTCCCAGGAGAAGTATATGACCATGGCCTTGCCCTTTATGTACTTCTCGTCCAACGGCCCCCAGGACCTGCTGTCATAGGAGTTGTGCCTGTTGTCGCCGAGCATGAAAATGTGCCCCTCCGGTACTACGATCGGCCCGTAATTGGCCAGGGACCCCCCGAATGCAGTCAGCTTCTTGTAGGGCTCGTCGACGGGCTCGTCGTTGATGTACAGCACGTCGTTGCGGATTTCGACCTTGTCGCCGGGCAGCGCGACGCACCGCTTGATGAAGTCCTTGCCTTCCTTGGGGTGCTTGAAGATGATTATGTCGCCGCGCCTGGGCTCGCGCACGGCCGGCAGCCTCACATACGTGAAGGGTATCTGGGACCCGTACAGGAATCGGTTGGCGAGCAGGAAATCGCCCTCGAGCAGCGTATCCCTCATCGACCCCGTCGGTATCCTGAATGCCTGCACCACCGTCGCCCTCGTAACCAGGGCGAGCAGCAGAGCTATCAAGATGGACTTGATCCACTCGTTCGCGGCGCTCTTCCCGCCGCTCCTTTTCTTCTTCTTGCTCGAACTTCCGGCAGCCATTCCGCCACCTCCATTGCATGTGTGGAACCGCGATTACTGCCTCGAGAAGGAGAACAGGTGGCCGTCGACGTAGGCATCGAGCAGGTTCAGCGCCCAGAAGCCGACAGTCCACCACGTGAAACTGTCTCTCCTGTCGAGGTGGGACGTGTACCGGCCGTAGTAGTAGGCGGCCTCGTCTTCGTCCCCGCTGCCCGAGTAGAGCGCCCTGTAACGGTCGGCCCGCTGCGATTCGACCACGATGTTCGCAACGAGCAGCGAGCCGATGACCATGAACGCGGTCGACTTGGCCCACGCGCCGTTGTCGAGCTGGCCGAGGCCGGGGAATATGCCCGACAGGAAAACACTCTTCCAGGGATTGGGCTTGGCCTCGAGATGGCTCTCGAGGTCGTAGCGATGGGGCATGCCTATGAAAGCCACGGGACCGGCCTCGCCGCTGTCCGGCGGCGCTTCCGAACTCGCCGCCGGGCTCACCTCGCCCGCGAACAGCGACGTCGCCAGGACGAGCAGCCCCAGCCCGCCCAGCAGCATCACGAGCGCCAGTCTCACGGCGTCACTCCGGAGTGGCGGGAATGTGTGGGAATCGAACCCACCTCGGATGGTCTACACCCGACAGAGGATTTGAAGTCCTTGAGGTCCACCAGAACCCATCCATTCCCGGATACACGGTGTTTATCTAACAATAATCGAGCCCTTGCCTTTCGCAAGCACTTTCCCGACGATCGAAGCCTGCCCGACCCCCGCCCGCTTGAGGCGCCCGAGGAGCTTATCGGCCTTCGCCGCCGCCACGCTGATGATCAATCCTCCGGACGTCTGGGGATCGTAGAGCACGTTCAGGGTCTCGGCACCGACGTCGACCGCCGTCACCCACGGGGCGAAATGGTGCCTGTTCGTCCACAGGCCGCCCGGTATGAAGCCGGCCTCGAGCATGTCATACGCCTCCCCCATGACGGGCACGCTGCCCGCCTCCACTTCTATGTCAACCCCACCGGCGGCCGCCAGTTCCCTCAGATGCCCGAGGAAGCCGAAGCCGGTGACATCCGTGCAAGCGTTGACGCCGACTTGCATCATGACCCTCGACGCCCCGGCGTTGAGCTCCTCCATGACCCTCGTGACCTTGGAGACGGAGCGTTTCGGGAGGACGCCCGACTTGATGCCCGTAGTCATCAGGCCTATGCCGAGAGGTTTGGTCAGCACCAGCGAGTCACCCGGTCTGGCCCCGGAGTTGAAGACGACCTTCCGCGGGTCCACCGTCCCCAGAGCACAGAGCCCGAACTTGATTTCCTTGTCCTCCACGGAGTGTCCCCCGGCCACGACGGCGCCCGCCTCCCTCGTCTTCTCCTCGCCGCCCTTGAGGATCTCCCTCAAGTCCCGGGCCGGCAGGGCCTCGGTCGAGCCGCAGAACACGTTCAGCGCCAGGAAGGGCTTGCCGCCCATCGCGTAGATGTCGCTTAGGGAATTGGCCGCCGCGATTCGCCCGAAACTCCTCGGACTGTCGACGACCGGGGTGAAGAAATCCACCGTCGCGAGCAGGGCCGTTCGCGGAGACATCCGGTAGACGGCGGCGTCGTCCAGTGTCGCCGTGGCTGCCAGAAGGCGCGGAACCTTCACCATGGCTATTCCCTTGATAATCTCGGACAGGTCACCCGGACCCATCTTGGAGGCTCAGCCCGAGCAGCTCACCATCTCGGTCAGCCTCTTCCTGCGATCCGCCATAATCCTCTCCCCGGCCGCCCGGCCCGGCTCAGACGGCCGCCACGGCCTCTATCTCCACGAGCGCTCCCTTCGGGAGTTCCAGTCCGCCGACGCAGGCCCTCGCCGGATAGGGCGGCTTGAAGAACGTCGAATACACCTCGACGACTGCGCCGAAATCCCCCATGTTCTTGAGGTACAGCGTCACCTTCACCACCGAGTCGATGCCGGCCCCGGCGGCATCGAGCACGGCGGCGACGTTGCCGAGGCAGGCGCGCGCCTGCTCCGCCGCCGTATCGCCGGCGACCGCGCCCGAGGGCCCGAGCGCGATCTGGCCGGAGACGAACACGAGCGACGACGCCCGGACGCTGACGGCCTGACTGTATGGGCCGACCGCCGCCGGCGCCGAAGACGTCTCGATCTTCTTCTTATCCAACCTCATCACCTCCGGCAAACGTCCTCGCCGATACTACTATGAAAGCGACCGAAAGGGCCAGCAGTAACACGGCCGTGGTCGCCAGAACGATATTGCCTTGAGGCAGATACCTCCCGCGGAGAAGCGAGACCAGCGACGCCGTGGTGGTCGCGAGCATGAACAGCGCCGGAACGAGCGCGAAAATGTAAGCCCTGCCTCTCGTCCTGAGCCATACGCTGACGCACATGAGAGTCAGCGCGGCGAGCAGCTGGTTGGCCGTGCCGAACACGGGCCAGATCGCCAGGAAGGCGTTGGTCTTGGCGACCACGAGCATGAGTGCGACGCAGATGAACGAGTTGAAGTAGTAGGAGCGGAGTATCGCCGGGGGTCTCTTGAGAGCCGTCCTCCAGAGGCCCTCGAGGAGATAGCGGTTGAGCCTGACGGCCGTATCGAGCGTCGTCACGACGAAGCCTTCCACCATGAGAATCCCGAACACGGTGCCGTAGGTGCGGTCTATCCCGAGGCCCTTCTCCAGGAAACCGCCCATTCCCATCGCGAAACCGAGAATGGGATTCGAGCGACCCACCTCCGGGAAGACTA
>JALGWA010000019.1 GCA_025774425.1 bacterium | reverse complement strand
ACCTTCCACGGGTGGAGATTGAGGTGCTTCAACGATGCTTTCCGCTCTGCTTCTCGAGGAAATCCCTTTCGCGGCCGGAGAGCGACCCCAGCCCCTCCCGCCCTATCTTGTCGAGAATGCGATCGACCTCGGCCTGCATCTTGCGCTCCCGCTCCTCTACGCGGCGCCGGGCCGCCTCCGCCGCCCTGCTCCTGCTCCTCCGGTACCAGCGCCTCGCCGGGTACGTGATACTCTCCCACTTGAGGTAGACGTAGCCGACGACGAGGCCGCCGAGATGCGCGAACCTCGCGATGCCGGCATGGGGAAGGGCGAAGAGCGAGATGAGCTCGATGAGTCCGACGAGCACGGCGAAGTGCTTGGCCTTTATGCGGATGAAGAAATAGAGCAGGAGCTCCCTGTCCGGGAACGCCATGCCGAAGGCGATGATGAGCCCGAAGATCGCCCCCGACGCGCCTATTATGGGCACCGCGAGATGCGGCTGCACGAGCATATTGATCACGCCGGCCCCGACACCGGTCACGAGGTAGTACCTGACGAACTCCCTGCTGCCCCAGTAGCGCTCGAGCTCGGACCCCATCATCCACAGGAAGAGCATGTTGAAGAACACGTGGAGCAAGCCGCCGTGCAGGAACATGTACGTGACGAGCTGCCATATCCAGCCGCGGCCGAGAACGTAGGCCGGCACCAGCCCGAATATCCTGAGCCAGCCGGCCGGCAGGAAGTAGTCGAGGAGGTAGAGCACCAGGTTGATGACGATCAGCAGCCGCACGGCCCGACTCAGCCCGGGTACTCTCGACTCGGTGTATCTCGTGTAGTATGCCACGACCGGTTCACGCTCCTATTCGGGGTTACTGTATTGTAAGCCCCGGGCGAGGTCAAGCGCCAAGCGGGCGCGTCGTGGCTTGCAAGTGCACGCGCCTTTGGATAAGATGCGCTCGGGAGGAGGGCCATGAAGCGCGTCGAGATCGAGATCATTCCCGTATCGGGAGACCGCGTGTCCGTGAGCGTGGTCTACGACGTGCCCGGCTCGGCCCCGATGATAAGGCGCCGGCAGGTCGAGAGGCCGGTGCTCGACGGGATATGCGAAGCCGTCGACGAGGCGGTCCGCAGGGCGACGGCCGGTCCCGCCCACGCCGCCGGGACCGGGGAAGAGCCCGAAGCCGAGCCGTCGGGGGACCTCGCGGCGGCGGGCCGCGCCCTCTTCGAGGCTCTCTTCAGGGACCAGTGCGACCGCTTGAGAAGCGAGATCCGGCGCGGCGACATCTATTTCATCTTCAAGGTCGACCGTTCCCTCGCATATCTCCCATTCGAGATTCTCCACGACGGCGAGAAGTTCATCTCGCTGCATTTCGCCCTCGGGCGGGTGGTCTACTCGGAAGCGGGCCGTGGGGCTGCGGACGCGGAGGCCGGCGGCGACAGGGTGCTCATCCTGGGCGACCCGTCGGACGATCCCGTCATAAGGGACGATGTCGAGCGGGAAGTCGACTCGCTGAGGGATCTCTTCAGAAAGGACGGCCGCTACGGCATCACCATCGCAATGGGGCCCGAGGTCGGCGAAGGCATGATTCTCTCGCTCCTGCCGGAGACCGCCCTGCTCCACTTCACGGGTCACGGCGCAACGGGCCCGGACGGCTCGCCCGGCCTCGAACTCCACGGAGGGGGAGTGCTCTCGGCGGGGCTCTTCGAGGGCGTCGGGCGGCCCCCCGTGGCCGCCTTCTTCAACACCTGCTCGACGGCGTCGCATGCGGCCTGGCGGTCCCCGCTCGGCATCATGGAGGCGCTGATCTCGCGGGGCACGCGGGCCTGCATCGCCCCGCTGTGGGATGTGGCGAGCCGTGCGGCGACCTCGGCCGCGCTCGCCTTCTACGAACGCTTGCTCGAGGGTGACACGTTCGGCGAGGCGCTCCGCGGGGCGCGGGTCGCCCTGTCGAAGGGCGGCGAGTCCGGCGACCCGACGTGGGCCGCGTACGCGCTCTACGGCGACCCGCTTGCCGGATTGGCGACCGTGGCGCCCGCCCGCCGCGGACGGAGGCGCGCCCGCGCGGGCCTTCGCATCGGGGTCGCCGTGCTGGCGGCGCTCGCCCTCATCCTGGCCCCCCGGGAGGCGGGACGCCGCATGACCGGCACGACGAGCCGCGCCGAGGTCGGGTATGTTATAGTGGAGTCCGAACCGGCCGACGCGCGGATACTGCTGGACGGCGAGGAGGCGGGATTGACACCCGCGGCTCTCGAGATCGATGTGGGCGAACACCAGGTGACCCTGGTGAAGAAGGGCTACAGGAGATGGCAGGCGACGGTGGACGTCAAGAAGGGCCCGACCGCGGTGGTGCGGGCCGTGCTCCAGGAGATCGAGGAATGACCGGCGGCCGCTTGTCGCCGCTCGGTCTTGCGGTATTGCTGCTTGCCGCCCAGGCCGCCTGTCTTGCGGCCCTTCCCGTACGCGGCCTCGCCGCCCGGCTGCCGGACCTGGACGTCACCGACCTCTGGGACTACCCCCGGGACCTGCACTCGATCGCGGCCCAAGGCACGACGCTTTTCTTCATATGCGACATCGATCTCAAGGAGTGCAGGGAAGGCGCCGTCTTCTTCGAAAGCCGCGCGCGGCGCATCCGCGAAGCGGGCATCCGGCCGGTCATGCTGCTGCGGGGCCCGGCCGCCGACGTCCGGAGCGCGGCTCTCGATATGGACCTCGACCTTCCCGTCTACATCGACCCCGGAGGCGAGGTCATAGCCGCCGTCCTGGGCGAGGGTATCCTGCCCGCGCTGCTCCTGGTCTCACCCGGGGGGTCGGTGCTGGCGACGGTCTACGGAGGCGGGGAATCGCTGGCCGGCAATATCGAGGAGGCGATAAGGCGCGCGGCGCCGGAAGCGGAGGCGGTGCCCGAGCGCGAGGCCGAACCCGTGGAGAAGAAGTCGAAGACCTGGAAATACCTGCTGGGCGCCGCGGCCGTGGTGCTCGTCGGAATTCTCATTCTCGCCGACTGACTGGATATGGATATGAACGAGAAGGAACTCATCGCCGGATGCATAGCGCGGGACGAGGCTGCCTGGAGGGAGTTCCTCGGGCGATACTCCGACTGCATATACGGCTCGATCGTGAACCTCCTCAAGAGGTATTCCATCGACTCGCCCGAGACCGCCGAGGACATCTACGCGTCGGTCATCGAGAAGTTGCTCGACAACGACTGCCGGGCGCTCCGCAACTTCAAGTGGAACTCGAAGATGACCACCTGGCTCATAAGCATCTCCCGCAACAAGACCTATGACCACCTGAGGTCGCTAAAGCGGAAGCCGGCCGTGTCCCTCGACGCGCCCGTCTCCGAGGGTGAAGACGAGTACATCCGCCTGATCGCCTCCGACGTGGATCTGGACCACGACCTCGAGGTCGGTCTCACGGTGCGTGAGGCGCTGGAGAAGCTGCCGGTCCGCGACCGACTCATTCTCAAGTTCTACTACCTGGACGGGCTCAAGGAGCGGGAGATAGCCGACCTGCTCGGCATCTCGACCGACGCCCTATCTGCAAGAAAATCAAGGGCTTTGGCCAGGCTCAAGAAACTTGCCCAAGGAGGGCGGCTCTAGGCGTCACATACAAGAGGAATGCATATGAAGCGCGAATGCCTTACACAAGCGGAAGCGGCCGCCTACGTCGACGGCGCCCTCGGCGCGGACGAGCGCGAAAAGGCGGAGCGCCACCTGGAGAGATGCGCGCACTGCCGCCGCAGTGTGGCCGAGCTGAAGCGGCTCGTCGACGCGCATGAGGCCGAGCCGGTGCGCACGCCCGGGGCGGCCCTGGACCGTGCGGCGGCCATCGTCGCACGCGGCGTGCGCGCGGGACCTGTCCTCTCTATCACGGCCGGTCTCAGGCGGGGTGTGGTGAAGATACTGGAGACGACCGGGAACATCCTGCCCCCTCCCAGGTTGGAGCCGGTGCCGGTGAGGGGGACGCGACGGGCCGACCCCGGGCCGCGCGTAGCCGAGTCCCTGTCCGGCTACCTCGTCACGGTCGAGATCGGCGAGGATGAGGGCGGGCTCACCGCGGAGATAGACATAGTCGACGAGGGGTCTTCGGAACGGCCCGATGCGCTCAAGGCCAAACTCCGCTCCGCCGACGCGACCCAGACCAGGTACTCCCGGTCGGGAAAGGTGCGCTTCACTTCGCTCGGGACCGGCAGGTTCGAGGTCGACCTCGAGGGAATAGGCGTCATAGCGTTGGAGATCCGGTAGGCCGCGCGGGCGCCTCACTCCCGGACATGGGAGAGGGTTCTCATGGCCTCGACTATGTCGTTCCGCGCGACCACGCCCACGACTTCGCCCCCCTCGACGACGGGAAGCCGGCCGCAGCGCTCGCCGACGGTCTTCCTGAAGACACCCGCCAGTTCGTCGTCGGGCCCGACGCTTATCTTGTCGAGGTCTGTCCTCATCACGCTGGCAACCGGGGTCGATGCCCACACGCGCCTCGGCATGCCCTTTATGTCCTCCACGGCGACGAGTCCCACGAGCTCGCGCCCGTCGACCACGGGGTAGCAGTCGAGGTGATGCTTGAAGACGTATTCGTCGACGAGGTCCTGGATGCTGATGTCACCCGTGACGAGGACGACGTCCTTCCTCATCGCATCGCGCACCTTGTAGCCCTTGAGGGCCGCCTCGACCACGACATGGAAGTAACTGGCCGCCGAGGCCTGCCGCAGGAAGAAGCCTATCATGACCATCCACAGGCCGAAGATGAAGTAGCCCCAGAACACGGCGAGGAAGCCGGAAAGCACGAAGACGATGCCGACGACGTTGCCGACGCGCGTGGCGACATAGGTCGCCTTCCTCAAGTTGCCGGTCGCCTTCCATATGGCGGCGCGGAGCAGCCTGCCGCCGTCCAGCGGAAAGCCGGGGATGAGATTGAAGACGCCGAGCATGCCGTTGACGATGGCCAGGTACCTGAAGACGGGCGCCACGCCCCCGGTCCCACCGGCGCCCCGCACGGCGTAGTACGCGAGGAAGAAAGCGAACATGAGTGCGAAGCTCATTGCCGGGCCGGCGATGGCGATCTTGGCCTCGGTGTCGGGACTGTCCGACTCGCGCTCCATCTGCGAAACGCCCCCGAAGAGGAAGAGGGTGATCCGCGTTATGGGAACGCCGTGCGTCTTGGCGACGTACGAATGGCTGAGCTCGTGCAACACGACGGAAGCGAAGAGCATGAGGGCGGCCGCAATGCCCATGATCCAGTAAGAGGCGACCGCCATGTCTGGATAGTTGCTCGGGAAATAGAGCGAGACGAGACTCCAGGAGACGAGCGCGAATATGATGAACCAGGACACATTGACCTCGACGGGAATGCCGAAGACCCTGAACAGCGTGATATTCGCCTTGAGCATCGGTCCTCCGCTGCGCCATGCGCGTCTGTCGCCTCGCCGCTTCCGCCTTGTTCTCCCATGCTAGCACGCCGGGCCCGGCGTGCCAAGCCAAATGGGCCGGGCCTTGACGGCGCGGCGGGCGCTGGCATAATCTTGCACGGGGGACTGCCATGGAGAACCATCGCATAGCGGACATATTCGATGAAATCGCCGACGTCCTCGAACTCCAGGACGAGAGCGTGTTCCGGATAAGATCGTACCGGCGCGGCGCGCGGGCGATACGCGACCTCCCGGAGGACGTGAGGACGCTGGTCGAGAGGGGCGAACTCCTCAAGGTCCCCGGCATAGGAAAGAGCCTCACCGAGAAGGTGGAGGAGATCCTCGGGACGGGGACGTCCGAGTTCTACGAGAAGATAAAGAAGGCTCCGGAGTACAAGTTGCTGCCGCTCCTCAGGATCCCCGGCGTGGGGCCCAGGCACGCCATCCAGTTCTACAGGGTGCTCGGCATCGTCACCGTGGACGACCTCGAAGAGGCCGCACGGGCGGGCCGGCTCCACGATCTCGAACGCATGGGCGAGAAGCTCGAGGAGAGGATCCTCAAGGGCATAGAGCAATACCGCAGGCGGACCGGCCGCTTCCGCCTGGCCGAGGGCATGCTCCACGCGGAGGCGGTCGCCGCGAAGGTGGGCAAGCTCAAGGGCGTCACGAGAATAGACATAGCCGGGAGCTGCCGCCGTATGAAGGAGACGATCGGGGACATCGACATTCTCGTGATCTCGAAGTCGGCGAAAAAGGTCATGGACGTCTTCACGTCGATGAAGTCGGTGTCCGAAGTGATCGCCCGCGGCGCCACCAAGTCGAGCGTCCTCCTCGAGGCCGGCATACAGGTCGACCTGCGGGTGCTGCGCAGGGAGAACTACGGGGCGGCGCTTCACTACTTCACGGGCTCCAAGGACCACAACGTCGCGATCAGGGACCGGGCCAAGCGCCGGGGGCTGCGGGTGAGCGAGTACGGCGTGTTCAATGTCGAGACGGCCGAGCGCCTCGGCGGTGCGAGCGAAGAAGAGGTGTTCGCCGCGCTCGGGCTGCCGTTCATCCCCCCCGAACTCAGGGAGAACAGCGGAGAGTTGGAAGCCGCCGACGAGGGGAGGCTTCCCAGGCTCGTCGAAGCCGGCGACATCAAGGGCGATCTCCACATGCACACGACCGCCACGGACGGGCGTAACACGCCGAGGGAGATGGCCGTCGCCGCGAGGAGACTGGGTTACCGGTACGTGGCGATAACCGACCACTCCAAGGCCGTACGAGTAGCCGGCGGGCTCGACGCCGAGGAGCTCCGGGCGCATATCGAGGCGATCAGGAAGGCGAACAAGGAAGTGGACGGCATAGAGATCCTGGCGGGGGTCGAAGTGGACATCATGAAAGACGGCGGCCTGGACCTTCCCGATGACGTCCTGAGACAATGCGACGTCGTCATCGCGGCGGTTCACTCCGGCTTCAACATGCCGGAGGCCAGGATGACAAGGCGCATCCTCAAGGCGCTCGAGAACGAGAACGTGAACATACTCGCCCATCCCACCGGCAGGCTCATCGGCGAACGCGAGCCGTACGAGGTCGACATCGAGGCCGTGATCGCAGCGGCCCGGAAGTGCGGCGTCGCGCTTGAACTCAACGCGTTTCCGGATAGACTCGACCTCAAGGACGTGCACTGCCGCGCAGCGAGGGAAGCGGGCGTCAAGATTTCCATAGGCACCGACGCCCACGCGGTTGCGCATCTTGCGAACATGCGATACGGCGTCGGCACGGCGCGGAGGGGCTGGTGCGAAGCGGGCGACATCCTGAACGCGATGACGCTGCCGAAACTCAGGAAGTTCCTGGCCCGGCGCCGGCGGGACCGGGCGAAGCCGGGGGTGTGAAGCGGTGACAAGAAAGCCTTCGAGGAAGCAGGCGGAGAAGGAGATGCGCAGGCTCCGCGAGGAGATACGCGAACACAACTACCGCTACTACGTCCTCGACGCCCCGGTCATAAGCGACCGCGAATGGGACACGATGTTCAGGCGGCTCCAGGACCTGGAGGCGATGTACCCTGACCTCGTCACGCCCGACTCGCCGACGCAGAAGGTCGGCGCGCCGCCGCTCGACGAGTTCAAGACCGTGGAGCATGCCGTCCCCATGTTGAGCCTTCAGAACGCCTTCGACGCCGGGGAGGTCGCCGAGTTCGACAGGCGCGTGCGCAAGATGCTGGGGAAAGACCGGATCGAGTACATCGCCGAACCCAAGATCGACGGCCTGGCGGTGCAGCTCGTCTACCGGGACGGCGTGTTTCTCAGGGGCGCGACGCGGGGCGATGGGAGAGTCGGCGAGGACGTGACGTCCAATCTCAAGACCATAAAGCCGCTTCCCTTGAAGCTCCGGGGAAAACCGCCGGCCGAGGTCGTGGTGAGCGGCGAGGTCTACATGTCGAAAACGGATTTCGCCGCCCTCAACCGGAAGCGCGAACAGGAGGGCGAACCTCTCTTCGCCAACCCGCGGAACGCGGCCGCGGGTTCTCTTCGGCAGCTGGACTCGTCGATAACGCGGGCGCGCAATCTCAAGATATTCCTGTACGCGATAGGGAGTGCCGACGGGGCGGAGTTCAAGAGCCAGTACGAGGCGCTCGAGGGCCTGAAATCGTGGGGGCTGCCGGTGAACCGCGAGATCGAGGTCTTCGAGGGCATCGACGCGGCCGTCGAGTTCCATGCGCGCCTGGAGAAGCGCAGGAAGGAACTCGACTACGAGATCGACGGCCTGGTGATCAAGGTCAACAGTTTCGCCGAACAGGAGACGCTCGGACAGATCTCGAGGAGTCCGCGATGGGCGATCGCCTACAAGTTCGAACCCGAGCAGGCGACGACGGTCATCAAGGATATCGTCGTGCAGGTGGGAAGGACGGGCGCCCTGACGCCGGTTGCGATAATGGAGCCCGTGCAGGTGGGAGGCGTCACCGTCGAGCGCGCCACCCTCCACAACCAGGATGAGATCGACAGGAAAGACGTACGGATCGGAGACACGGTCATCGTCCAGCGGGCCGGCGACGTGATCCCCGAGATCGTCCGTCCAGTCAAGGAGAAGCGAACCGGCAGGGAAAGGAAGTTCCACATACCGGAAAAGTGCCCCGTGTGCGGCGGCAAGGTATACAGGGAACCCGGGGAGGTCGTGGCGCGCTGCACCAACATGTCGTGCCCCGCGATGATCAAGCAGACCATCAGGCACTTCGCGAGCAAGGGGGCCATGGACATCGACGGGCTCGGGAGCAAGCTCGTGGACCAACTCGTCGACAAGGGCGTCGTCCACACGGTTGCGGACCTGTACGCCCTGACGCTGGACGACCTGGTCGCGCTCGACCGGCTCGCCGAGAAATCGTCCCGCAATCTGCTCGAAGCGATCGACCGGAGCAGGCGGACGACGCTCGCCCGCTTCATATACGGGCTCGGCATAAGGCATGTCGGCGAGCACCTGGCGCAGGTCCTCGCGGAGCGCTTCCAGACCATAGATGCCCTGGAGAAGGCGACCGTGGAGGACCTCGTGGAGGTCGACGAAGTCGGGCCGAGGGTGGCCGAGAGCATCAGGAACTTCTTCGACGAGCCGCGCAACAAGCATGTCGTCGACGAGCTGCTGGCGCACGGCTTGCGCTTCGGGAAGCCCGCCCGACGCACGGCGCCCGGGCCGCTGGACGGCAAGGTGTTCGTCTTCACCGGTTCGCTCGGGGACATGAAGCGGGGCGACGCCAAGAGGCTCGTCGAGGCGCTGGGAGGCGCCGTCGCCTCGTCGGTGTCGAAGAAGGTCGACTACGTCGTCGTCGGCGAAGACCCGGGCTCCAAGCTGGACAGGGCCAGGGAGCTCGGGATCCAAATCGTCGCCGAGGACGAGTTCAAGAAGATGGTTTCGCGCGAGGGGCGCTAGGCGGCTACGTGTGGAACTCTATGATGTCCTTGTCCTCGAGGACGTGATCCTTCTCGACCGGCAGGCCGTCTATCTTGGTGTGCCCCCATACCCTTGCGAATTTCAGGTTGTCGTGGAAATCGCGGTGCACTATCTTGGCCATCTCGATGACCGTGGTGCCCTTCCTCACGACATAGGGCTTTGACAGGTCGGGCTCCTTGCGCGGCGCCTTGGAGTACACCCTGATGATCGACAGCTTCTCGTAGATGATGCGGCGGAGGTCCTCCAGGCCCTCGCCCGTTTCGCAGGATATCTCATGAACGGGGATGTCGCCTGACACCGGCTTCACCATCTCGATGAATATGCCGGCGCCGCCCAGGTCGATCTTGTTTATGACCAGCAACGTCTTCTTCTCGGTCGTCCTGTAATCCGGCGTGTCCGCGTCCGCCCCGGCGGCCGTCAGCTTGATGCCCGCGTTTTCCATGCGATCCATGATCACCTTGAGCGATCTGTCCGGGTCCAGGTCCGAAAGCCCGAGGACGAGCAGCACGAGGTCGCACTCCCTTATGACATTGCCGAACCAGCCCTCGTAATGCGTTTCCGTGATCGGCGGCATGTCCACCAGCTGTATCTGTATGTCCTCGTACGGCATCATCGCCGGCTGCACCTTCATGGTCGTGTAGGGGTAGGCGGCGATCTCCGGCGTGGCGTGGGTCAGCCTGGCGACTATGCTGCTTTTTCCCGAGTTCGCAGGGCCGACGAGCACCACCTGGCCCGCGCCGGAGCGCTTCACGTACTCGCCGAGCCGCCTGGCGCCCCCGCCCTTCTTGGCCTGCTGGATCTCCTCGGTGGTGCGGGAGATGCGTCGCTTGATGTCGGCCTGGAGCTTCTCCGTGCCCTTGTGCTTGGGTATCACAGCCAGCATCTCGCGCAGCGCCCGCAGCCTCTCCCGCGGCGTCGTCGCTTCCTTGTACTTTCTTTCCGCCTCGAAATACTGTGGAGTCAGGTTCGCCGGCATATCGTCCCTCCTCCCCTATTCTAGATGCCAAACTGCTTCTGTTCAAGCCGGGGGTCAGACCCCTGTGCATTTTGAGCTCTGACCCCATGGTTTGATGGCTTGCCTGGGGGCGCCGAGATGGGTATAATGGCGCGGATTGGTGTGTCGCCCGGCGCAGCCGGGACTGAGCCTGCACACGGAAAAGGAGTGAAGCATGCGTAGATGTGCCCTGCCCGTATTGCTCCTGCTTCTGGCGACCCTGATGCCGAGCCTCGCGGCTCCGGACACTCTCGCCGACAAGGTG
Source organism: bacterium (assembly GCA_025774425.1). Lineage (GTDB taxonomy): Bacteria > Arandabacterota > Arandabacteria > Arandabacterales > JALGWA01 > JALGWA01. The sequence goes on along the minus strand of JALGWA010000019.1, from coordinate 321 downwards.
ACCGAGTTCACCCTCGACAACGGGATGAAGTTCGTCGTGGTAAGGCGCGACGTCTCTCCCACCTTCTTCGGCGTGATCGGATTCCGCGTGGGCAGCATCAACGAGCGCGAGGGGATCACCGGAATCTCCCACCTGCTCGAACACATGATGTTCAAGGGTACGAAAACGGTCGGCACGACCGACTACCGGCAGGAGAAGAAGTACATCGAGAAGATCAACGACATCGCCGTCGAGATAATCGATCTCAAGCCGGAGATAGGCGCCTGGCGCCTGGAGATCTTCGATCGATTCGCACACGACCTCATGGCGACGCTTCCCGAC
>JALGWA010000469.1 GCA_025774425.1 bacterium | reverse complement strand
TTTCTTCATAGTCGAGACTATGACCGACATCAACGAGGCCATGCTCGCCCTCGAGGGCATAAGGGCCGTATCCGACCGGCCCGTGGTCGCCACGATGTCGTTTCAGAAGTCTCCCAAGGGCATGCGGACCGTGATGGGCCACGAGCCGGCCGACTGCGCGGCCCGCCTGCGCGACGCCGGGGCGGCCGTGGTCGGCACCAACTGCTCGAGCGGCGCGACCGAAGCCGTATGGATCATCGAAGAGATGGGAGACGTCGGCGTTCCCCTGATGGCCCAGCCCAACGCGGGCATCCCCGCCATAGTCGAGGGCAAGCCCGTTTACAACCAGACTCCGGAGCGCATGGCGGCCGATGTGCCGGCCCTCCTGGCGGCCGGCGTCCGCATCATGGGAGGCTGCTGCGGCACCACCCCCGAGCACATCCGCGCCATGGCCGAACAACTTTGAGGGGTCAGAGCTCAAAATGCACAGTCGGGCTGGGGTCAGACCCCCAAGGGGGGCCAGACCCCTGAGGGAGCCAGACCCCGTCGGAACCGGGCGTAGCCTCGGAGAGAGCACATGAGGGCGTATCTGGGCATCGACGTCGGGGCGGTGAGCACCAATCTCGCACTCCTCGACGAGGCCCGCAACGTGATCTTCGCGTCGTACCTGAGAACTGCGGGGGACCCGCTGTCGTCCGTCGCGAGGATCATGGCGGGCGCTCATGACAAGATCGCCGCCGGCCGGATCGGCGGATGCGCGGCGACCGGGAGCGGCAGGCATCTGGCGGCGGCGCTCCTCCGGGCCGATCTCGTCAAGAACGAGATCACGGCCCATGCCGCGGCCGCGCTCCACTTCTTCCCCGAGGCGCGGACGGTGATAGAGGTGGGGGGCCAGGATTCCAAGATCATCATCATCGATCACAGAACCGTCGTCGACTTCGCGGTAAACAACGTCTGCGCGGCAGGCACCGGAAGCTTTCTCGACCACCAGGCCGCGCGCATGGGACTCTCGATCGACGACTTCTCCGAGCTGGCCGCCGACGCCGAAGAGACGGTCCACATACCGGGGCGCTGCACGGTTTTCGCCGAGACCGACATAGTCCAGAAGCAACAGATGGGAGTGGGGCGCTCGGCCATCGCACGCGGCCTCTGCGAAGCGCTCGTGCGGAACTACCTCGCCAACGTCGCCTCCGGCAGGCGAATCGAGCCGCCCGTGGTCTTCCAGACAGGGCTGTGAGGCAGGCCTTCGAGCGCGAGCTGGGAACCCGGGTACACGTGCCGCCCCATCACAACGTCATGGGGGCGATCGGGGCGTGCCTGCTCGCGCTGGCCGAACTCGGACCGGACTACGAGTCCCGTTTCAGGAACGAACCCATCGACCCGGCGCGTCTCGCGACCCGGGTCTTCGAATGCGAGTACTGTCCCAACTCCTGCGACATCCTCGAGGTCACGGACGGCGACATGCTCATCGCCAGGTGGGGCGGCCGGTGCGGGAGGTGGGACCTGGAAGAATGAAGTCGGTCGCCTACTCAACCGTCGGCTGCAAGCTCAACCAGTTCGAGACCGAACAGATGAGGGAAGCCCTGGAGGCCTCCGGCTATGTCTCCAGCGGCCGCGGCGCAGCCGCCGATGTCTACATCATCAACACGTGCACCGTGACCCACAAGAGCGACTACCGCTCGCGGCAGGCGATCCGCCGCGCCGTCAAGGCCAACCCGGACGCGCTGATCATCGTGACCGGCTGCTACGCTCAGCGCCGCGCCCAGGACATCGCCGCGATACCGGGCGTCGACGTGGTGGTCGGAAACGCCGGCAAGGCGCATATCGCCGACTACCTGGACCGGCCCAAGCAGGACGGACCCTTGATCGACGTCAGCGAGCCCGACTCCCGCACCGACCTCTGCGGCGAGCGGCATATCACCAAGTTCGGCTCCTACACGCGCGCATTCGTGAAGATACAGGACGGTTGCGACCAGGCCTGCTCCTATTGCGCCGTGCCGTCGGCCCGGGGCAGGAGCCGGAGCAAGCCGCCGGCCGTCGTGCGCCGCGAGGTGGAAATCCTCGCCGCCAGGGGTTACAGGGAAGTTGTGCTGACGGGAGTGCACCTCGGGCGATACGGCAAGGACCTCGAGCCCCGCACGGGCCTCGTCCCGCTGCTCGAAGAGACGGCAAGCGTGGAGGGTCTCGACCGCGTCAGGCTGAGCTCGGTCGAGCCGACCGACTTCACGGATGACCTCATAGAACTCATTGCCGACCCCGCCGCCAAGATCTGCCCCCACGTTCACGTCCCCCTGCAGAGCGGGGATGACGAAGTCCTGAGGGCGATGGGGCGGCATTACACGCGCGACGCCTATGCCGGCCTGATAGTCGAGATCGCCCGGCGCATACCCGACTGCGCCATCGGCCTCGACGTCATGGTCGGATTCCCCGGTGAGGACGAGCGTGCGTTCCGAAACTCCTTCGATCTCATCCAGAGCCTTCCGGTCACCTATCTCCATTGCTTCTCCTTCTCGCGCCGACCTGGAACGAGGGCGTTTCACCTCGACGGCACGGTGGAGCCCGAAGAGAAGAAGAGGAGGAGCCGGGCCCTCCGCGATCTCGGGGCCCGGAAGAACGAGGACTTCAGGAAATCGCTCGTCGGCAAGGACCTCGAGGCGCTCGTTCTCTCCTCCCGCTGCGGGGGCCTGCCGGTCGCCTTGAGCGGGAACTACGTGCGCTGCCTCATCCACGGCGCGGTCCGGCCCAACGATCTCATAACCGCCCGTGTCGGCGGCGTCTCCGAGAGCGGGGTATACGCCGAGCCGATCGCCGTCCGGCCCGCTTGCGCCCGGCGCCCGTTTTCTTTTTGAAATCCCGCCAGCTTCCATTACTATTTGACGTGCCTGCACGCAGCATTTTCCACATGGGGAGAGATGCCGTGGCCGGGAAAGGCGCACGTTTCTACATCGAGACCATCGGCTGCCAGATGAATGTCTACGACTCGGACGTCATCACGACCATGCTCCTCGCCGAGGGCTACACGCGGGCCGCCCGCCCGCGCGACGCCGACCTCATTCTCATAAACACGTGCAGCGTCCGTGAGCGCGCCGAGCGCAAGGCCCACTCCATGGCCGCCGAGTTCGCCTCTCTGCGCCGGATGAACCCCGGCCTCATCATAGGCGTGATCGGCTGCATGGCCCAGCGGCTGGGCGACTCGCTCACGGCCGGCGTCGCCGTG